>JBBSBG010000158.1:0-7173 GCA_038251495.1 Cytophagales bacterium | reverse complement strand
GTTGGGCGCCATTTGCTAAATAGATTAGACCAATTAAAAAAGAGCAGATTATGAGAGTTAAAATCATTTCGACAGCCTTATTCCTTATCGCTACATCTTCTTATGGACAGTCATCGACAGATTATTTAAGAAGAGTGTCAAACAACCTGGACAAGATTAAATCAGTCTCATACTTTTCGACAATTACAGCCAGTGCACCGGGGGATACTTTAACCTTTTCAGAACCGAAAAAAGTATATCGAAAAATTTGCGTTAATCCGTTAGACAGCCTGGTCGGTTCTAAAACAGCAAGCTATTCCTCAAAGGACACTACCAAAATAATTGACTTTTATAACGGTATCGTCAGCGGCAAAGTTAATTGGGACAAGCAATCTGTATTGATTGATAGTTTTAAAAATCAACGTGCCCCATTTAGACTTGTAAACTATCCTTTTTATACTCAGGTCAATGAGATCATTAAATATACGCTTACAACAAAAGACAATATTAAAACTGTGTTTAAAGATTACGGTGACTCGGTATTATTTAGTTTAAAAATCATAAATAAACATATGTATTTCGTAATTAAACCAATGCAAATCGAAAACGAGTATATTCCTAAAGCCGAAATATCTCACTATGACATTTGGTTTAACAAAAAAGACAATATGCCTTATCGAATGCGGAGCAAATGGTACCACACTGCCGTTTTTGAAATTTGTGAAAATGCAAAGTTTAACACAAAAGAGACAGTTACTTTTAATGAGAAAAACTGCTATCCAGCTTATTTTGAGATAGCTCAATTTATTAGAAGCAAATTAGAGACAGCGAAAAGTAATTTAATTGGGAAAAAAGCCCCCGAATGGATATTGAATGACCATAATCAAAACAAGATAAAATTGAGTGATTTAAAAAGCAAAGTATTGTTAATACAATTTACAGGAATAGGTTGTGGGCCTTGTCATGAATCCATTCCTTTTATGAAGCAACTTGTGAATGATTATAAAACAAAGGATTTTGAATTTGTTAGTATTGAAACATGGAGTAATAACATAGAAGGAATAAAACGATACCATCAGAGAAACGAATTGAATTTTAAATTTCTGAAATCAAATGATGAAGTAAATGAATCATACAACATTTCCAGCGTTCCCGTATTTTTTGTGCTGGATGAAAACCGAATTATACGAAATGTTCTTTTTGGTTATGCGAAAAGTTCAAATTCTCATATCATCGAAAGTATAAGCCAATTATTATAAAGTTAAGAGAGAAAGCAAACAGGCGCTCAACAACGGTAGCTGTTGCACGACTACTCGCTAGGAGAATAAATTCTTAAAAATCAGGTAATGGTGCCAAAACGGAACATCATCCTTTTCGACAAATAACCCCGACTTACAGGAATTTAAAATCGTGATTGAAGGCACCAATAATGGATTAAAAATTATTGGACAAAAAGGAACCGCATTCAAAGAACTTTCTTTTACAATAAAAGAGAATATTCCATAACGAATTGACGCATTTGGAATGACAAGTGAAGAAACCAAATTGATTGGCAATGATAAAAATTTAGCAGACTTTGAATTTACAATTGAGAAAACAACTAAAGAATTTGTTCTTGTTGGAAAAAAAGGACAGCTTAAACAAAATTGAGCTTTGGTTTTTCTAAAAATAATAAAACCATCGTTGATCAATATGGAGTACAAATTTGATTGATTTGCCTCCGAAGACGGTTTTAGGGTAGTTAGACTAGATTGTTTTGCGCGTATAATTTCAACACACAAACTCGGGAACAAGTTCTGCTGCACATCTCCGTTTGACTTTAACTTTGACCATTGATATGGCGAAGTGTAAGGCTTAAGTTTCTATCTTCGTTCCACGTTTGATCTCAGGGGATAATTTTTCAAAACCAGCCACCACGATAAACACCATCGGTATGGCCACTTTGCAGAACAAGTCTTTCCCAGATCGTGACAACCAAAACTTTTAAGATTTTTTACCATGACAGAAAGGACTCTAATAAAAAATAGTAGCATTGTAAACGAAGGCCAAATAATAATTGCCGACATCTTAATTGACAGTGGCATAATTAAAAAAATCGGGCGGTTTAGTGAATACACCCATGCAAAAATTATTGACGGAACAGGTAAGTATCTATTTCCTGGAATTATTGACGGACAAGTTCATTTTCGTGAACCTGGTCTAACACATAAAGGCGACTTATATACAGAAAGTAAAGCAGCGGTGGCTGGTGGCGTAACTTCCTTTATTGATATGCCAAATACAGTTCCCAATGTGCTTACAGTTGACATCTTGAATGAAAAATATCGAATTGCATCCGAACAATCTTTAGCCAATTTCGGATTTTTCTTAGGTGTTAATGGCGACAATCTGAATGAAGTAATCAAGCTCGACACTTCCAAACTAATAGGTGTTTCTGATGATGGACTTTACTTTACAAAAAAAGGAAATCTTCTTGCCGACAATCCGGAAACAATGGAAAAGCTTTTTGCTAACTGTAAAACTGTTATTGCCATTCACTCCGAAAAAGAACAGATTGTTGAAGAGAACGAAAATATTTATCGGGAAAAATATGGTGAAAATGTACCCATTGAATTTCACCCATTAATCAGAAGTGAAAAGGCTTGTTATGAAGCTACGAAACGAGCAATTGACTTGGCTAACAAACACAAGGCACGCCTGCATATTCTGCACTTGACAACAGAAGCAGAAACGCATTTATTTCGTAATGATATTCCATTACAGCAAAAAAATATTACTACAGAAGTATCAGTCCACCATTTGTGGTTTTCCGACAAAGACTATCAGCGTTTGGGAACTCTAATAAAATGGAATCCTGCTATCAAAACCGAAAAGGATAAAAACGGACTTTTGAAAGCGCTAATAGATGATAGAATAGATATTGTAACAACAGACCATGCACCGCATTCATTGGAAGAAAAACAAAAACCATATTTTCAATCGATGTCAGGCGCACCAATGGTTCAGCACTCTTTAAACATTATGCTTGAGTTTTACAAACAAGGGCTTATTTCATTAGAGAAAATTGCAGAGAAAATGTGTCATAATCCAGCGACACTTTACAGTATTGAAAAAAGGGGCTTCATACGTGAGGGCTATTTTGCAGACCTAACCATTGTTGACTTTGACTTAAGCTGGACAGTTAGTAAGGAAAACATTTTATACAAATGTGGTTGGTCACCATTAGAGGGGTCACTTTTTCAAACTAAAGTGACGCACACATTTGTTAATGGAAATTTGGTTTATGATAATGGGTATTTTAACGAAAAGAAAAAGGGAGAAGCATTGACAAAGACAAATGTGTAAAACCAAAATGCCACAGGTACTAATCGAGTAGGCGGCTTCATCGGTTTTTTCAGCCGATTAGTCCTACAATTTTAAAGATGGGCACATCCCAATAATGAACATAAAGAAATGGCTAAGTGGGTTTCATCATTCTTGCAGTGAAGAAAGCCAGGGCTGTATTGATGAGCATCGTGTTAGGTATAACCGGATACAAACAATACGGCCAACCTTTGAGGCGAGTTTAGAATCTTGTATAAAGATTGCTACTCGAATCGAAGCGATTCTATAGGATCAAGCTTTGACGCTTTATGAGCTGGGTAGTATCCAGATAGCAAACCTACAATAACGCAGATCAGCATCCCTACAAACATCCATAACCACGGAACTACAAATGCATTGATACCCATTAGTTTGGAAATAAGATTACCCAGAAGAATACCGAGAATAACTCCAGCAATTCCGCCAAGAAGGCAAACCACAATTGCTTCTATTACAAATTGCTGCCTAATTCTTAATGGAGTTGCGCCCAATGCTTTTCGCACGCCTACCTCACGTGTACGCTCAGTAACTGATACTAACATAATATTCATCAACGCGATGGACGCACCCAGTAAGGTGATGAATCCTACTCCAAACCCACCAATACGTAACCCATTTGTTATACTCTCTAATTCCTGAGCTAACGACTCACTCTTTTCAATTTCAAAAGAATTCTTCTCGTCAACACGATCTTGACGTATCTTTCGCATCAAGCCGGTGGCCTCACCCATTGCATAATCCAACTCATTCATATCCGATATACCAACATTCAATCGATAACCCAATGGCTCCCCAGCGGCCATCTGATTGGCAACTAAAATTGGAATGATAACCATGTTATCATAATTAGTATCCGATAGATTACCCTTTTCCTTTAGTAATCCGATTACCTTAAACTGCGTTCCTTTAAATGAAATTTCAGAACCAACCGGTAAAGGATTTTCCCCAAACAATTCAACAGCCAATTTATGACCAATCACCGCAACCTTACTTCCATATTGAACTTCAAACCGTGAGAAATTCCTTCCATCTTTAATGTTAAGTCCTTTAATAGAAATATACTCTTCATTAGCACCACGAATGTCTACATTGGGATTTGTTTTTTGTGATCCATGCTTAACTTCTGCAAGGTTTGTTAACCGCGCAGAAAGACTTACAGAGGAAGGAACCGTGTACTGGTCAATAAACTTTTGCATTTCCGACAAGGTGAGGCGTTCGCGCACTTTCTCTCTTACCCCATCCTGGTTGGTTCCCCGGTTCCACTTTGAATAAACATCGAACGTATTAACGCCTAAAGAGCTAAGACTTTCTGAAACCGAGTATTCAATGCCATCAATAGCTGTTAATATTCCAACCAATGAAGTTATGCCTATTGCAACTATAAGAGCTGTGAGAACAGACCGTAACAAATTGGCCCTCACCGACCGGAGACCTTCTCTAATATTCTCGAATAAATCCATGTTGCTTTATTTTGTTACCTTAAATAAAATGTTCTGTTAAAAATAACATTCAAAATTATATCTTTAATCATTCTAAAGGGGAGACTTTTTAATGATTCTTTTGTTACAGGTTATAACTAAATGAGGGTTTAACGATGCGTTTCAGGATTTTGTTTTTGTTTCTAACCCTTTCGGGGATGGTTTCGGCCAATTCTATCTTCATTTCCATGGATGAAAAGCAGACCGACCACCTGAAAGCCTACGGAATAGCCTATTGGTTGCTAAAAAATAATATTGAAGTCGATTGGCTCCTAAACTACAAAGGCGGAAGCTTTATGTGTAAGTACAACCCCAAAATTCAAAATGAATTGGTTATTAGAGGGGTCAGCTATGAAATTATTTCTGAGGCCAAAGTAAATGCTATCATAACAGAAATTGCCAGCCCGGCATTGAACTATGATATCATGAAGTTGGAAAAGTATCCGCGTATTGCGGTTTATTCACCAAAATCTAAACAACCGTGGGATGATGCCGTGACACTTGTGCTCAGCTATGCCGAAATACCTTACGATATTATTTTTGATGACGAAGTGCTGAATGATTTACTGCCAAAGTATGATTGGCTCCATTTACATCATGAAGATTTTACCGGCCAGTACGGAAAGTTTTATAGTAACTATGCTAACTACCCTTGGTACATCGAGCAACAAAAAGAAGCTGAAGAAACAGCGAGGAGGTTCGGATTTCACAAAGTGTCGCAAGCCAAGTTGGCTGTGGTAAAAAAAATAAAAGAGTTTGTTGCCGGAGGTGGCTTTATGTTTGCTATGTGTTCCGCTACCGATACGTATGATATAGCGCTTGCCGCAGAAGGCGTGGACATTTGTGAGCGCATGTTTGATGGCGATGCAGCCGATCCGCAGGCACAAGAGAAATTAAATTTTGAAAACACATTTGCTTTCACCGACTTCCGCTTGTCGCGAGACCCCTATCAATACGAATTTTCCGACATTGATAATAACTTCCCTGATCGCGGTTTGCGACAAGACAATGATTACTTCAACCTATTTCAGTTTTCAGCAAAGTGGGATCCAATACCAACCATGCTTACGCAGAATCATACCCGTGTGATCAAAGGTTTTTATGGCCAGACTACAGGCTTCAAGAAAAAACTTATTAAGTCGGATGTAATCATCATGGGCGAGAATAGCGAAATAAAAGAAGCTAAGTACCTGCATGGAGTATATGGAAAAGGTTTCTGGACATTTTACGGTGGCCACGATCCTGAAGACTATCAACACACAGTTGGCGAAGAACCAACCGATTTAAATTTGCATCCCAATTCTCCGGGCTATCGCCTAATTCTAAATAACATTCTCTTTCCGGCCGCCAAAAAGAAAAAGCAAAAAACCTGATGGGTCTATTATTTCGGGCAATGCATTGGTACTTTGCATGTGTCGCTATTCTTATTTTCTCCTGTAAACCAACTAGTTCGAATCAAACGAATACTGATTCTGTTGAACAGTTGGTAACTCAAAAATTAGGGAACTATGAATTGTTTCAAAGTTCATCAGGTACTTATACGCTGTATATTCAGAAAGTTGATCCATCAGCAGCAAATCCAGTTACAAAGTTTTTAGTTGTGGAATCAACAAGTAAAATGATAGTTCTTGAGAAAAGTTTTAGACCGGGCTATGTAAAGTGGATTGATGATTCAACCCTCGAATACCTTGATGCACCAGCCATCTTAAAACAAAATGAGACTATTACGGATTATATAAAGAAGATTGATCTCACTACTCCTAAACACTAACCCATGCGGTTTCAATATCTGTTACTTTTAATTTTTTCTTTTTGCGGTGTCATTCTCTGGACGGTAAATAAGGATAAGCCAGCAAATTATATTGAAGTTGATAGTTATGAGCGACAGGAATATACCGGGCCTGCTGAATTTAGAAAATTTCATCAGGCAATCAGAACGCCAGAAGATGCAACAAGCCCTGAATATGACCAGGGGTTTATGCTGCGTGAATTACAAATTGCAAAATCGTTTGCTGCTCGAAAACGATTCGCACGCACGCAAGCAACCGGAGTGCTTGAATTTAAAGAACGGGGCCCCGCCAATGTTCCCGGGCGTACACGGGCATTGATTGTAGATCCTGATGATGCGACCACAAATACCTGGTTCGCAGGTTCAGCCGGGGGTGGAGTTTGGAAGACCACAACTGGTGGAAATAACTGGACTCTCCTTACTCCTGATCTTACAAATCTTGCAACCACCGTGTTAGCGATGGCCGAATCGAATCATAATGTTATTTATTTAGGTACTGGCGAAAGTTTTGGAGGGCTGGTTGCTATCAAAGGCAACGGCATTTTTAAATCTACCGATCGCGGT
>JBBSBG010000157.1:0-7208 GCA_038251495.1 Cytophagales bacterium | reverse complement strand
TCCGCAGGCCCAACATCGCTTTTTTTTGCTTTCTCATAAACAAAAAAAGTTTAGTGAAACGACTTTCACTAAACCTCTTGTAACTCTTTGAATGTCAGTGTCACCAAGGGTGTTTCACCAACCATTTTTCAGTAATATGCCTGCATTTAACCTCATTTAAGAAACTGAGTGATTATTTTTCTAATGAACCTAACTCAAGGGTGGCTCTGCAAGATTGGTATAAGAGAAGTAAAAAATCCGAATGGGAAAGTTTTGCCGATGTAAAAAACACTTTTAATTCTGCCGACTATGTCGGTGGCAACAGGTACGTTTTCAATATAAAAGGAAACCATTACCGGGTTGTTGCCATTATCCTTTTCAAAGTTAAAAGAGTTTATATAAGGTGGGTTGGCAACCACAAAGATTATGGTAGAATAAAAAAAATAGAAAACTTATAAGATCACATGGAAACAATTACTCACGAACAATATATTAAAGCAACGCTGCGGTTAGAAGAATTGCTTAAAGAAATCAACAGCAATACTCCTGAAAATTCACCCTTGATGTTGGAAATGATTAAAGTAAGTGATACCATAGAAAATTATGAGGAAATTCATTTTCCTATTGGGCTTCCGTCACTGAAAGAGATTATAGAACTGCGAATGTTTGAGATGAATTTAAAAAGAAAAGATCTGGCAATATTATTAAACACAAGTGCATCCCGAATAAGTGATTATTTAAGCGGAAAAAGAGAAATAACACTTAACGTTGCTAAAGCACTGCATCAAAAATTAAATATAGATAGCGATATTATTCTGCAATAACTCTTCAAAGAACCTATGCCAGTTGGATCGGTCTGTTGAGCTATTTCTTAATTAAATCCTCCTGCTTAATCACACTTGTCCAAACACTGGTGCGTTCGTTATCCATGCGGGTCCAGATTGGCGTAATGATTCCTTTATGCGCATCGATGTTATTATAGTCGCCAAAAAATTTTGACTCGGTTGGCACAAAGGGACTTTCACTGATTTTAGTCTCCGTAAAAACATTGCCACCATCGGTCGAGTAGGCCAAGTACACATCAGTCTGTAAATCATCATACGCTCTGCGATCGTAGTAAACGATATAAATGTACCCCGTTGTTTGATCAACCGCCATCCAAGGCAGAAATTGATGTTTGCTTGTACTATCCTGATTGATGCGCATGGGTTGCGACCAAAGATCACCATAGTTGGTTGAGCGAATCAACCAAATGTCAGTGTCGTCCGGTCCATTTTTTTGATCGGCATAAACTACATACAAAGTGCCACGAGTCCGTGCCTTACTCATATCCATTTTTAAAACAGGCATTCCATTGCTACGGCTAATACCGGGAATGTCCATCGACCAACCACCTTCTTGCTTTGCAATAAGCAAGTCATTTGATAGCCAGGTCGTTCCGCCATTAAACGATCGATCGAAATAAATATTTCCATGGCTCGCCCACACAGCACAAACCCGGCCCTTTTCATCTACTGCAGGCACAGCGCCCTCGGTTGTATTATCATCATCAATGCAATCGCCCGGGTTTTGATTTATTTGAATTGCTTTAGTCCATTTCTTTCCGGCATTTGTTGACATGCTGAACATGATGTTGGAATGACAATTAGGATCATCTAATCCGTACTTATCAAACTGAGTCCAAGTTGTATAGAGGTATTGTTTTTTTGGATGCACTGCGGGCCATTGTTTATCCTGATCGGTTGGTGGATTATATCCAATGGAAGCGCCATCGCTCCAGGACTTGCCACCATCACGTGACTTTTGACAAACGATGCGATCAAGCCACTGATCATTTTTACGGCCTTCCCCACTCGGATCGGCCAAATGGAAAAAATATAAGTCTCCTTTCACATCAGAGATCACTGCTGGGTCGCCAAAAACTCCAAATGGAGATACGAGTTTTGTTTCGGCCCAGGTTTCACCGGCATCGAAAGTATAGATAGCACGATCTAATACAACGCCTGCTACAATATTTTTAGGATTCTTTTTATTGATTGCAATACTGGGTTCAAGGGGTGGATAAATTCCATCAACCTCCTCAGCTAACTTAATATTTTTGAATTGGCCGAAGGCAGTAGTACTTAAAACCAAAAAGAAAATCAGAAAGAATCTGTTCATATAATTATTAAAGCATTAAAGGTACTTCAAAGTTTTTAAAACTTCGACCCAGCGCTGGTAGCCAGCCTCGTTCAGATGCAATCCGTCTGTTGTGTATGTCGTTTTCATTTTTCCTTGTTCATCTAAAAACTTGTTATAGAGATCAATATACGTGTAGCGCATGCGGTCGGCATAGCGCGACAGTTGATCGTTGATGATCAGGATGTGACTGCCATTATCTTTAAATTGTTGCGGAAATATTTTTATAGTTTCATTGATAGGCAAAATGCTTTGAACAAAAATTTTTGTGTTTGGCGACCCGCCTTTAATCTTTGAAAGGAAGGTAAAAATATTCTCAATAATTGCCTCATCCGGAATATTCCTAGACAAATCGTTTGTGCCAATCAGGATAAATAGTTTCGATGGTTTCAACTTGATGATTTCACTTACCCTTGCGAGCAGCCCAAATGTATTATCGCCCGAAATGCCGCGGTTGATTATAGTCGAATCTTTCAACAACTTTTTCCATTGCCCACCCTCTGTAATGCTATTGCCTACAAAAACTACCTTACCCGGAACAGCCGCTTCATTCTTAAACTTCTCCATGCGCACCCAATAATGCTCAGGCATATTTGGAATGGTATCATAAGGCCGTTTTTGCGCAAATGTTGGATCTGCAAGAAGAATTAGAAGTAGTACCAGCAAATAATTTTTCATTTTTTTGAAAGTCTCTATTTTTCGATCACCCTTATTACTCCTTTTTAAAGGTAATAAGAATCAACCGACATTTATATCAATAGTTTCTCCGTAAGTCATAAAAACTAGGCTAACCAACTTTAGACCAATTAACAATCGGTTAAATACACAATTTTGAAGAAGAAGAAGACAGGCAGCAGAGAATATTGCTTTCTTTCGCAGATGCTGAACAATTATTAAGGCGAAGTGTTAAGAGGGGACAAAACAAACTCTATTTTTGCACCTCAAACTAAAAAAACTATGAAAACTCAAAAATCACTTCTTGTTGTAGGGCTATTTGCTCTATTTACGATTGCTATCACCAGTTGCGGTGATGGCGGAAAAGCAGCCCGTGAAAAGGCTACTATGGATTCTACCCGCATGGCTGATTCAGTTGCGATGGTAGAAAAGAAAATGGCTGATTCTATTGCAGCATCACCTAAATCAATTGCTGAAACTGCTATTAACACACCAAACCTTAGCACCTTGGTTGCTGCTCTATCTGCTGGCGAATTGGTTGACGTATTTAAAGGAACAGACGCTTTCACGGTATTTGCTCCAACTAACGATGCTTTTGCTGCTATTCAACCAACGGTTGATATGCTTCTTAAGGCTGAAAACAAAAGCAAGCTACAGAATGTATTGAAGTATCATGTGGTAGCTGGCACCGTTAAAGCGGCTGATTTGAAAGATGGTCAGGAATTGACTACTCTTCAAGGCGAAAAAATTAAAGTTGCTTTGAAAGATGGTAAAGTTTTTGTTGGCGGTGCTGAAGTAATCAATGCCGATGTGGCGGTGAATAATGGTGTTGTTCACATTACAAACAAAGTATTAGTGCCTAAGAAGATGTAATTCAGTTTACGATTTCGAACTTAGGTTTAAATTAATTAAAGACCCTTCTGGTTGGCAGAAGGGTCTTTTTTTGTTTTTAGGCGGGCACTATCGTTGGTATTGGTTTTTTTTACTGTATTTCTGATCTTTCCGCGCTCGCGTTAATGACCATTCAAAAAAACTACACCCTTACCGTTGCTATCACCTTAGTGATTGCTAATATGATTGGCACGGGTGTCTTTACATCATTGGGTTATCAGGTTAGTCCACTGCCTTCGGGGTTTGTTATTCTGATGCTTTGGTTTTTAGGTGGCGTAGTGGCTGTGTGTGGCGCACTTACGTATGCAGAAATTGCCACCACCTTAAAGAAGTCGGGCGGAGAATATTTATACTTAAGCAAAATCTTTCATCCCGTATTTGGTTTTTTAAGTGGTTGGATGAGTGCCCTTGTTGGTTTTGCGGGTGCTATTTCGGCAGTAGCCATTGCCATTGGGGAATACGCAACCGAAGCCGCAGGCATCTCCACGAAAGTGATCGCCATCTTTGCAATAATTCTGGTTTCCGCTGTTCATTGGTTTGGCGTAAAAACGGGCGGCCGCGCGCAGACTTTCCTTACGGGATTAAAACTCTCACTAATTCTTTTTTTCTGCATCGCCCCTTTCTTCGTTACCTCAGTAAGCAAAACAGAGATTCATTTTCTTCCACAGCCCGGTGATTGGAATCTTATACTAAGTCCGGGCTTTGCTATCTCTTTAGCGTTTGTGGTGTATGCCTACACGGGTTGGAATGCATCGGCATACATTGCGGGTAACCTCGATAATCCTTCGCGCAACTTACCTATCTCATTGGTGCTTGGCACGGTGATCGTTATCGTTATCTATCTTTCTTTAAATGGCATGTTTCTTTACACTGCTACGTTTCAGGAATTGCAAGGCCAAAATGATATCGGCAATGTCGTAGCACACAAACTATTTGGAAGCAAAGCCGGGTTTATCTTTTCGGGCATCTTTAGCTTTGCGCTGCTTTCCACATTAAGTGCTATGACCATCGCTGGTCCGCGCGTTACGGAAGCAATGGGCGAAGATTATACATTATTAAAATCATTTTCCGCAAAGAATAAATATCACATGCCCTACTTGGCTATACTTGTGCAAGCTGGGTGGTCAATCTTTTTAGTGTTGGTAAGTTCGTTCACAGAAATTATTCAATACATCTCTGTCAGCCTCTCCATTTTTACGGTTATGACTGTCTTCGGGATTTTCTTTCTAAGAAAGAAGTACACTTCAACCCATCATTTCAAAATTCCCTTGTATCCGCTGCCACCTATTATTTTCATTTCATGCACGTGTTGGATGATATACTATGTGGCGATTGAGGATTTTAAAATTATTCTGTATTCGTTGGGCACAATGATACCCGGCCTGATATTATATTTTATGGCCTCCCATCGCAATAAAAAAAATAATATCAATCAAAACGAGTGATTATCGGCTTTTTCTGCGTGATCTATTGTCTGGATATTTTTTCATGTGAAATAATCACTTAATTTGGAGATACAAAAAGTTCGATTCGTTAACCAAAATAACTCTTATGAAGCTAAGAAAGTTTGCCCTTGCAGGAATCTGTATGATTCTAAGTCTGGCCATTTTGCCTGTCTTTGCTCAACCTCAACTCACCGATAAGATTCCAATCTCGGCAGATATTAAAACGGGCACCTTGCCCAATGGCCTGAGGTATTATATTAAAAAGAACAGCAAGCCAGAGAAAAAAATGGAATTGCGTTTGGCGGTAAATGCCGGCTCCATTCTGGAAGAAGACAATCAACAAGGGCTTGCGCATTTCACTGAACATATGGGCTTTAATGGAACCAAAAACTTTGAGAAGAACGAACTTGTTTCCTTTCTTCAATCTATTGGTGTAAAGTTTGGTGCCCATCTTAATGCGTATACAAGTTTTGACGAGACTGTTTATATGCTTTCGATTCCACTCGACAAATCAGAAAATTTTGAAAAAGGTTTTTTAGTGTTGGAGGATTGGGCCGGAGGTATGTTGTTTGAATCCGATGAAATTGAAAAAGAACGAGGTGTTGTATTGGAAGAATCGCGCGGAAGAAAAGGAGCACAAGACCGGATGATGGAAAAGGTATATCCTAAACTATTTGTAGGCTCCAAATATGCTAACCGCCTGCCCATTGGTAAAGATGAAGTCTTGAAAACCTTTAAGCCCGAAACCATTAAAAATTTTTACAAAGACTGGTACCGGCCCGACCTGATGGCTGTGGTGGCTATTGGTGATTTTGATATCGCAGAAGCGGAAGCCAAAATCAAAAGTCATTTTGGAAAACTAAAAAACAACCCCAAAGCAAAACAACGCTACATGGTAGAAATGGCGCCCCGTAAACAATCGGAAGGACTTGTCGTTACCGACAAAGAAGCGACCAACGCCATCCTGCAGGTATTTCATCCCTATTCAAAAGCTAAAGACGAGGTAACGTTGGCCGATTTCCGCGAATCCATGATCAATAACTTATTTCAATCCATGATGAGTGAGCGAATGGCAGAGCTTACTCAGAAAGCAAACCCACCGTTCATTTTTGGCGGAAGCAGCATGGGTGGGTTTCTGAGAGGTGTTGAAGCATTTACTTCATTTGCTTTATTAAGCCCTGCAGGCGTGGAGCCAGCCATCAACGCCATTGTTCAGGAAGGCGAACGCGCGCGGCAATTTGGTTTTACGGCCAACGAATTAGACAGGGCTAAGAAAACCATGATGAAAAACATGGAACGTGGAGTAAATGAAAAAGATAAAACAGAATCCTCGATGTATGCAGATGAATACGTCCGAAACTTTTTAACCAACGAACCAATCCCGGGCATTGAAAATGAATTTCTTTATCATCAAACATTTCTGCCCGGTATTCCACTGGAAGAAATAAATAAATATGCTGCGCGAATTATTCCGAAAGACGGAAAAAAATTCGCAGTGATTACGTCTCCAGAAAATCCGGGTTTTACCTTACCCTCCAATGAACAACTTCTGACTATCATTGAGAACGCTTCAAAACTCGAAGTAAAACCCTATGAAGAAAAAGTAATCGCCTCTTCTTTATTAACAGTATTACCAGTGCCCGGCAAAGTAGTTTCTGAAAAGGAAATCAAAGAACTTGGCGTAATTGAATGGACACTCAGTAATGGAGTGAAAGTAATGGCCAAAGCCACTGACTTTAAAAACGATCAGGTCTTGATGTCCGCTACACGATTTGGCGGACAATTTCTTTATGATACCAAAGATCGTTACAGTGCAGAAAACGCATCTACTGTAGTAAGTCAGATGGGTATCGGGCAATTCTCGCCCACAGACCTTCAAAAAATGATGGCCGGTAAAACTGCGAGTGTCAACCCGCGCATCAGTCAGATAAGTGAGGGAGTTACGGGTCAGAGTAGTGCAACCGATATTGAGACGATGCTTCAAATGAACTACCTGTATTTTACACAGCCGCGGATGGATCAGGAACTATTTGAATCATT
>JBBSBG010000156.1:0-7212 GCA_038251495.1 Cytophagales bacterium | reverse complement strand
CAACATTAAATTAATTGGTGTTTTCTCGATAAACCAATCGAAGTAACCGAAGTATATGCCCACCATGGAGGACAGATGAAAAAGCCAGATAATCGCAATCGATACAAATCTTGAATTGAAGGTTAGCGGTGCTTTGGCCTGCAAGATATTATTCATGAGATTTGATTTGATCGGTGGCAATTTTAGCAGACAGAAGACATAAAGGGATACCGCCACCGGGATGGACGGATCCGCCACAAAAAAATAGATTTTCGAACTGACTGGAAAAATTGGGGTGTCTTAAAAACGTGGAGAAAGTTGAGTTACTGGACGTACCATATAAGGAGCCCAGATGAGATCCGGTTAGTTGCTCGATTTGGATTGGGTCAATCGTATCCTCGCAAACAATATGCTTTTCTATGTCGATATGCAGAATGTGGTTTAGTTTTCGAATTATATTCTCTCTCGATTGATTTAAAAGTTCAGGCCAACTTTGACCAGAATCGTGCGGAGTATTAATCATTACAAACCAATTTTCGCAACCATCAGGAGCATCGTCCTTTTTTTCTTTGCTGGTTATGTTAATATAAACGGTCGGATCGTTATGAAGCTTGTGCTCTTTAAAAATGCATTCAAATTCTGATTGGTAATCGTTGCTAAAGAAAATATTGTGCAAATCAAGTTCGGGAAATGATCTATTAATGCCCCAATAAAATATAAGCGCAGAGCTCGACCGTTCTTGTCGCAGTATTCGCTTTGGTTGATTGGCGTGTGGAATGAGTTTCTTGAATGTTGAGAAGATGTCCATGTTACTAACTACCGTATCAGCTTGGTAGTTGGCGGTTGAGGTAGTAACACCCAATACCTGCTTTTCATCGTGATTGATTTTTAATACAGGCTCATTAAAATTAAAACTGACACCTACCTCTAAAGCCAACCGATATAAGCTTTGAGATATTTCGTGCATTCCACCGATTGGAAAATAGGTGCCAAGCGACATTTCCAGGTGAGGAATCATCGACATTATTCCGGATGTAGCATAAGGTGAAGATCCATTGTAAGTAGCATATCTATTGAATAGTTGAACAAGCTTGGGGTTAGAAAAGTGCTTTTTATTTACCTTATCTAAGGTGCTGGAAAGGTCAAGCTTGTAAGATTGAAAAAGAGTATGAAGCGTTGTAATGGAGAAATACGTTCTCCAGCTATGTAAAGACTTGTTCAGAAAAATAGGGGCAGTGAGATCATACTTGATTCCATTGCGCTTAAGATAGTTGGCTAAAGATTTTTTGCTTGTTGAAAATGTAGCCGCTGCCTGTTCAATAAATTTCTGTTCATCAGCAGGAGCCGAGAAACTTGTACCATCATCCCAAAAATAATTACAGATAACATCCTTTTTTACGTATTCAAATTTGGACTTAGGGTCAATATTAAACAGTTCAAACAGTTCGTCCACCAAATGGGGCATGGTAAATAAGGAGGGACCAAAATCAAATCTAAAACCCGTGTTACTAAATGAATGAATTTTGCCTCCTGCATGTGGGCTGGATTCAAATACCTGCACTTCGTAGTTCTTCTTAGCAAGGCGAAGCGCACTGGCAATGCCAGCTATTCCAGAACCTACAACTATCGCTTTTGGTTTCAATGAATTGATAAATTACTGTGAGTTACCGCTTAAACAAGCAAATCTAGCAATTGTTTATCGTTGGCTAATTGGAGGGCAGCAACCCAATATTGTGTCTGCCTTTTGGTTGATTCCCATGAAAATTTCCATTAGAAAGATTGTGATAGCGGTGAATAAATTGTGATTCCTTTCTGCCCCAGCGAATTCTGATTTTAGAAAAGATTACTTATTGCGTTGCCTGGCGATTTTCGCGGTACTTAAATTCACGTTTAGGTTCGTATTTTTTTGGTGCATACAGAAACCCGAATGCTTCGCAATCTTCCTTTGTGTGCTTGCTATGATGTATGTAATGCGCATTGATCATACGTTGGAGATACCTGCTCTTTTTCTTAGGTCTCCATTTTATACGCTGGTGAACTATAAAATCATGGAATACGAGATAGAAAAGACCATAGGAAAATATTCCTAGTCCTACTGATAATAAATATGGATTGACGCCACCAGAAGTGGCGTATAATATAAGCCCTATCGAAGGCAAACTAAAAACTACAGCAAAAAGATCATTTTTTTCAACAGCATGGTCGTGCACGGAGTGATGAGATTTATGCCATACCCACAAAAATCCATGCATAATATACTTGTGAGAGAACCAGGCAACAAATTCCCAAAAGAGAAATGTGCCAACGGTAATAAGCGTGCAGATAAACACTAATTTCCAACCCATCTACTTTATTTCTTTACCAAAGTATTTTTCCAATATATGATACCGATGGTCAAAAATACGATTTACTTCACCGCCTACAAAAAGGGAGTGTGCGAGTCTGCCTAAAATGCCGAAAGGAATTGCATAATTCACTTCATCTGTGATTTCAACCCCACCCGGCACTGCTTTAAAATGGTGTTGATGATGCCACAAAGCGTAAGGCCCAAATCGCTGCTCGTCAATAAAATGAACTCCTTCTTTTACCTGCGTGATTTCCGTTACCCAATGCATTTTAATTCCTGGAAGTACACTCACATTATACCTAATGATTTGCCCAGCATAGGCTTTTTCACCTCCTGATATGTATAAGATCTCGAAACCCATGTGTTCGGGTGTAATTTTTGAAAGGTTCTTAGGAGTTGAGAAAAAATCCCAAGCTTCGGCCACCGAAATTGGTAGAATTTGAGTTCTGGTGAGGTTGTATACTTTCATTGATTTCTTAACGCTGAAGTGTAATAAGAGTTTTTAAAATCAGCTAAAATCCTCAAATTTAGATTTCTACCTAAGTTGTTATGCGATTTCTAATTCTGGTGCTTCTTGTTTTGTCAGGGCTGTTTCTCACGAATAGTTGCAACCGGACTAGGCAAATAGCAGGCGTTAACGATTCGGTAGATTTTAACTTACACATCCGCCCTATTTTATCGGATCGTTGTTTCAAATGTCATGGCCCGGATGCTAATCAGCGCAAAGCAAATCTTAGGTTAGATACGTCCGAAGGAGCAATGGCTGCGCTTAAGGATAATCCCAACGCGCATGTAATTATTCCTGGCCGACCAGATCAATCGGAAGTGTATCTGCGAATTTCTGCTTCCGATACTTCTGTGTTGATGCCTCCACCCAATTCAAATTTATCGTTGACCGAGGATGAGATTTCGACCATAAAAAAATGGATTGAACAAGGAGCCGTGTATAAAAAGCACTGGGCCTTTATTCCGCCAAAGCAAGTTGAACTTCCTGAAGTAGAAAATGAATTCTGGCCAAAAAGCGAAATTGATTTTTTTATTCTCTCCAAGTTAGAGGCTTCGAGGTTAACACCGAATGACGAAGCCGATCGCGCTCGTTTATTAAAACGTGTTAGTCTTGATATTACCGGATTGCCACCATCACTGGATCTCCAAAATCGTTTTGCTGCAGATCAATCTGCGGAAGCGTATGAGAAGATTGTTGATGAACTTTTAGCACAGCCACAATATGGCGAGCGCATGGCGGTTTATTGGATGGATGTGGCGCGCTATGCGGATTCGCATGGGTATCAGGATGACGGACTGCGCACCATGTGGCCGTGGCGCGATTGGGTGATTCATGCATTCAATAAAAATTATTCTTACCAACAATTTGTAACCTGGCAGCTCGCGGGTGATTTATTGCCAAGTTCCACCAAGGAACAAATACTTGCAACAGGCTTCAATCGAAATCATAAGATTACTCAGGAAGGTGGAGTTATTGATGAAGAGTATCGGGTTGAATATGTCACCGATCGCACCAACACATTTGGGAAAGCTTTTCTCGCGCTCACATTTGAGTGTGCGCATTGCCACGATCATAAATACGATCCAATTTCACAAAAGGATTATTATCGCACATTCGCATTCTTTAATCGTGTGCCGGAAAAAGGTTTAGTGGGCGATATTCAATTAGCATCGCTAGCCGATCCGCCACGAATTGAGATAACAACAAAAGAGATCAATGAACTTTTAACCTTTATTAATAAAAAGGATACAACGCCTGTGCAAGTAATGGTGATGAAGGATTCTATCTGGCGAAGACCCACCTACATTTTGACGCGCGGTGTTTATGATGCTCATGGTGATCAGGTAACAATAGGATTACCTAAAGATATTTTGCCATTTGATTCAATGCAGTATGGTGATAATCGGTTAGGACTTGCTAAATGGTTGTTTGATAAAAAGAATCCGCTAACGGCAAGAGTTTTTGTAAACCGCATGTGGCAAGAATTATTTGGTAGAGGTTTGGTAAAGACAAGCGGTGATTTCGGAATGCAAGGTGAGATGCCTTCGCATCCGGAACTACTAGATTGGCTGGCGGTAGATTTCAGAGATCACGGTTGGGATGTTAAGCGGCTTATAAAACAGTTGGTAATGTCGTCAACATACCGTCAATCTGCTATTGTGAGTGAAGAGAAATTGGCTGTCGATCCAGAAAATATTTATTTATCACATAGTTCCCGCCAACGATTAACGGCCGAAGGAGTTCGCGATTTAGCCTTAGCAAGCAGTGGCTTGCTGATAAAGGAAATTGGTGGGCCGAGTATGAAGGTCTATCAACCGAAAGGAATTTGGGAATCTTCAACTTCGGGGCGAGGAGTGTTAGCCCGCTATGTACAAGATCATGGTGAAGATATTTATCGCAGAGGTTTGTACTCGTTTATTAAACGCACGGTTCCACCACCGGGTATGCTTGTCTTCGATGCCAGTAATCGCGACCAGTGTGAAGTAAATCGCGGGCGAACGAACACCCCCTTGCAAGCATTGGTTTTATTGAATGATCCTGTTATGCTTGAAGCAGCTCGGGTATTTGCAGAACGTTTGATGTTAGAAAGTTCTTCATCCGATGAGAAGATTGAAAAAGCTTTTCGAACCATATTATGTCGCACTCCTGAAAAAGCGGAGTTAGAAAAGCTAGTTGAATATTTTGCTCAAGAGAAAGCAGAGTTTGAAAGCACACCCACAAAAGCAAAACAGTTTATTGAGGTTGGAGAATATCAACATGAGAAAATTGAAGATGTAGTTTCATTGGCTGCGCTGATGCAGATTGTTCAAACTATTTATAATCTGGATGAAGCAATAACGAAAAGTTAGCAGGAATGTTCCGTTAGTTATCAGGTTGAGAATATTGAATTAGGATTTTTGAATAAAGTACAATGAGTAAAGAGTTTATAGATAGTCGCTTTCATATAACCCGAAAACATTTTTTGGGAAAACTAAGTCTTGGGCTTGGCTCTGCGGCATTGGGTTCATTGTTGATTCCAGATTTATTTTCGAAATCAGAAGCACCAACGCAAGCCTTAGGACTTTCGCACTTTGCTCCAAAGGCTAAACGAGTAATTTATCTTTTTCAAAACGGTGCGCCATCGCAGCTGGAGAGTTTTGATTACAAGCCTATGCTTAATAAGATGATGGGTGAGGAGCTTCCAGAATCTGTGCGCATGGGGCAGCGCTTAACTGGTATGACTTCGGGTCAATCAAAGTTTCCGCTTGTTGGTTCGCATTTTAAATTTAGTCAACATGGACAGTCGGGTGCGTGGATAAGTGAATTGTTTCCAAACATTGCCAAGATTGTTGATGACATCTGCATCGTTAAATCGATGCACACAGAAGCGATCAATCACGATCCTGCTCTTACATTTATGCAAACTGGCGCGCAACAAGGCAATCGTCCTAGCATGGGTGCGTGGATGAGTTATGGGTTGGGAAGTGAGAACAAAAATCTTCCAGCATATTGTGTTTTGCTTTCGCGAGGAAGAGGAAATGGACAGGGTGTATATTCAAAGCTTTGGACCAATGGTTTTTTAGATAGTGTGCATCAGGGTGTACAGTTTAGCAGCAGCGAGGAGCGAGTTTTGTATTTGAAAGATCCGGAAGGTCGCGATCGGATGGATCGCAGAAGAATGCTTGATCAGTTAGCTCAACTTAACGACCTCAACTATAAGGAATTTGGTGATCCGGAAATTCAAGCGCGAGTTCAACAATATGAATTAGCGTATCGCATGCAAACCGCTGTGCCTGAGCTAACCGATTTTTCAAAAGAATCGGATGACATTGTTAAAATGTATGGAGCCGATTGTTTGATGCCAGGAACGTATGCCGCTAATTGTTTGCTGGCGCGAAAGCTTTCAGAAGCTGGAGTTCGGTTTGTGCAACTATATCATCAAGGTTGGGATCAGCACGGTAACATGGTAGGTGAAATGCCATTGCAAGCCGAAGATGTTGATCGATCAACCGCTGCGTTGATTATGGATTTAAAGCAGCGTGGGTTGTTAGATGAAACATTGGTAATATGGGGTGGTGAATTTGGACGCACGAATTATTGTCAGGGCAGTTTATCAAAAGAGAACTATGGTCGCGATCACCATCCGCGTGCTTATACAATCTGGATGGCAGGTGGCGGTGTAAAGCCTGGGATTACGTATGGTGAATCAGATGAGTTTGGATACAACATTGTAAAAGATCCGGTGCATGTAAATGATTTTCACGCTACGGTTTTACATTTGATGGGATTGAATCACGAACAGCTTACCTATAAACATTTAGGCAGACGCTACAGACTTACTGATGTGGCTGGTAAAGTAGTGGCGGGTATTTTGGCGTAGTTAGAATGTAGTAATTTTTGATAAGGGCGTTATTGTAAAATTATTATGTCATCCCTAACGGGATTCTGGGAGTAAAGTGTTTACGAGTTTTACCGATATGTCGCTCCTAACGAAGCTATTGTTTAGCGAAATTATAAAATCCCTTTAGGGATGCTATATCGGATGAAGAATAATTGAGAGAAGAGTCTGAATCCCGTTAGGGATGCTATATCGGTAGAAAAATAATTTGAAAGAATTATTAAGAATCCCGTTAGGGATGATATATTAATGAAATTCTGGGATTAAAGAGTTTACGAGTTTTACCAATATGTCGCTCTTACGGAGCTATTGTTTAGCGAAATTATAAAATCCTGTTAGGAATGCTATTTCGGATGAAGAATAATTGAGAGAAGAGTCTGAATCACGTTAAGGATGCTATTTCGGATGAAGAATAATTGAGAGAAGAGTCTGAATCCCGTTAGGGATGAAATATCGGTAGAGAATTATTAAGAATCCTGTTAGAGATGATATATTAGAAAT
>JBBSBG010000155.1:0-7273 GCA_038251495.1 Cytophagales bacterium | reverse complement strand
TTGCATTTGATGCGGCTGGTAACGCATGGATCAGCAATGGACAAAAGATAGGAGCGATTTCAAGAATTCCTTTCTCGGTGCTTTATGCGAGTGGAACACCTGTGCCGGACATTGTGCTTACGGGGAGTGGCATTAGCGGTGCGCAAAGTATTGCGTTCGATGCAAATGGAAATCTTTGGATCACTCAAAGTGAAAAAAAGACAGTTGTGAAGCTTAATGCGGCTGCGATCACCAAGTCGTCAACTACGGTGGAGGCCGATGTAACCATTATGTGTGAATCCAAACCCCCGGCTATTAAGATGACACTCAGCGCACCGAAAGCTTTGGCGTTTGATAAGCAAGGAAATTTGTGGGTGGGTTACTTTGGCCCGAATGTGATTGCTCGAATAGCGGCTTCAGAACAAAATGCATCTGCAACCATCATCCCTGAAACCCAAATTTCATTGACTGTTGGTGTACTCTTACATTCCTTGGCATTTGATGAAGATGGTTCCCTTTGGACTGCACTTACTGCGGGTAAGTTTGGTAAACTAAGCCCCGATCAATTAACTGGAGCAGGTAAGAAAGTACCTGATGTGGTTATTACCAGCCCTGAGCTTAAATATGCGACTGGCCTGGCTTTTTATCCACTACCGCAGGGACTTCCGTTGAAATAATGTAATCAAGGGTGTTTAGGATTTGTAATCACGAAGGAAGATGAATTGGATTTTAAGATCCTGTTTAGTTAGGTTCCATACTTTAAATATCTAACGGGTAGGTTACATCGGTTTAGCAATAGTTGCTGCACGCCACACTTGATCGTCATATAGCCGTGGAAAAGGAATTAAGGTTGTTTTGGAAAGAAAGGGCTTGATTTGTTGGGCTATGTTAAATCCGGCTCCTGTAAAAATCCGATCCGCCAATGGAAACCAGTCCATGGCTGGAAAATAAGAAAAGCAAATTCCGTTTCTAACCTCAATTGTCTGATCGCTAAGCACTACAAAAAATGGAAAAATGTTTTGCAGCACTGCAACTTCTTCTGCGTAGTGCAACAAGGATTCAACTTCTTCCTTTTTAAAAGTGTGTACCACAATCCAAATAGGCTTTTGTTTTGGAATTAAGTCGGAAGGTATTCGACTTATATCAGGTAGAGGATAATTCAGATCGAGCTGGATTAATTCATGCGTCCGACTTGTTATAAATTGTCTATGCTCTTCCTCCAACGGTTCAATTTGATAAATAGTTGAAAACCTAAATTTCTCTTTAGCAACGCGTTTGTATTTTCCCCAAATCAGTCGCCTTGCTATGTAGTGAACCTTTACAGATTCAATTTTTTCAACAGATAACTCTCCTAACAATCCAAAAGGAAAAGTGTCGATGTATAAATCGGACACCAGGAGCTTTGGAAATTTTAGTTGAAAAAATTGTTCGATTTCTGCTGAATAGGTTTCAGGGGAAAGGAATAAAATGTTTTTGGAATCGAAAAGGTTATAGGCAAGTTGGTTGGTTGTCAGAATCTTAAAGTCTTCAATCTTGAATTGGTTTATGAATATGGAGACGCGGTATAAATGACCGAAGCCTCCCCCCATCGTATAAAACAATTTCATTTTCCTTTAGCCCGAAGCTCTGCCATTAGAATATATTTTTCAAACTCCTTGAGTTCTTTTATTAAAAGAATGGCAGGTGCCAACGAACCCTCGCATCCCTGCACGGTTAAGTTATCGACCACTATGCTAGCGGCATTTTCGTTTGTTCGCAATTCTGATATAAGGGATTCGTTTCGTTCCAGTTTTATTTTGCCTTCCCTGAGTTTGATCTCGTAGGCGCCAGACATTTCTTCGTTGTTTGCCAGCTTTATCTTATCATCATATAATTTTACTTTCCAAAGCATCTGCTCGTTGTGGTCGCGTAGTTTAAATCCGTCATCAGAAAACTTTACCGCATACTCCATTTCGTTTGAAGATGCATAGTATTTGCGCTTTTCTTTTTTGAACACACCGGTAAGCGTTTTGTTGTTTGACGACACGTTTATGCTTTCAGAAATAGTGACCTGAGCTAAGGTCTCTCCAAAAGAATCCTTTACCTGAAAGGATCTATTGTTGTTACCTGATGGGGTGCATTTGCACACTATAAGAATGACCAGTACTATCCAGGAGTTTTTTAAGTAGTTTTTCATATTGTTGGGTTTCTTGTTTACTAGTGAAATTATTCGAAATTTTTGCTTGTAGTTTCTCGCCCATAAGGTTTTGCTCGGCTTTGGTACACGCAATGAAATGCTGAAGTGCTGCAACACACGATTTTAAATCCCCCGGTTCAAATAGCAATCCATCAACCTCATTTTCAATTACATCTTTCATGCCTCCTACGTTGGAGGCTAACACCGGAATGGATAGCGCCCCCGCTTCCAACAGCACATTAGGCATTCCATCATAATAGGAAGGTATCGCAACACCATCACAACATACATAGTAAGGCATCAACTCATACCGATCCATAAAGGAAAAATGTGAATAGGCTATTTCTGAAACCTGTAGAGTCTGAATGGTTTCTTCTGCAATTTCCCCGATGAGCAACAAATGGATTTGTTGATGGTTTGCAATACCCGCAACAGCATGGATAAAAAAATCGAGACCCTTCTTTGCTTTTAATTGACCGAAAATTCCGAGTACCAATTTTTCTGAAGCATTTTCAGATTTCCATTTTGCAGCAAAATCAAGTTCGCTTTTGCTGGATTGCCATCCTGTTAAATCTATACCGTTAGGAATGTATTCAACATCTTTTTTATTAAAATATTTTTCTACTTTTTGCTTCTTATCTGTTGTTACGGAACAGATGGCAGTTGATCCATCAAACAAGTCTCTCAACAAATCGCGCTTTCGCGGAGTAAAAATGGATGTGTCGAAATCATTGCCACGAATCATTGACAGTAAGGGTGCCGCCAACCATTTGGCAAATACAGGTGCTGCCAATACTGATAAGTATCCGCCAAAGCATACAAGCACTGAAATTTGTTTGTTTTGGAGATAGTTCCAGGCAAGGTTTAAGGTATGCGATTCACTTTCCTTAAACGGGATACTTGTATAGGTTCCGTTTAGTTGTTGTATAGTTTGAAAGGGAACACCTCTTTCAATAAAATGGATAATATCAATAACGAATCCTTCCTTTCTGAGCCCGTCAATAATGCGATCACATGATTGTGCCATGCCGCCCCGTTGGGGAGGATAGTTTTCGGTGAGCCATAAAATGCGGTAAGTGTTCATTAGCTTTCAAAAATGTTCAAGTTATTTTCTTCATCAATAACGAGTGGAACATCATCCCTGAAATCGGTACTCCTGTAGTCATTGTCGTGGAAATAGTTACTTGCCCAAAAGGCTGCCGGAATAGATGACTCAGTATCAGTTGTGAGGCCTTCACCATTTTTATCGACTGGCTTAGGAGAAACATTTCTGGCTTCATTCGGGGTTTCAGTAGTTGGTGTTACGGTTATATCTTCAACCTGCATGTAGATATGCTTTATGCCTGTTTGAAAATCATTCAGCTTTAATATCCCATAATTCATTTCTTTTACTTTCCCCTTTAGTTTGTAAACAAGCGCTTCATTGGTTTCTTCTAATGTTAAATTATGGAGGGGTTTCAATTGCTTTGATCGATAGGTTTTTTTAGGTAGCGATAGGCGTATAAAATAATGATGAGTAGTCTTGGTTTTTGATTTGGATTTTCCATTAGCATTTCTGTAACTGAATTTTTTAATTTCATCCGCTATGATGGTTTCCAAATAGGTGCCGTCCTTGAATGTGATCTTTCCAACAATGTATTTTGGTGAGTATATCTCTAAGTTTCGCCCGTTTACTTTTGAAGAAGTGGGTTTGTTATATTTGAAAGCATCTCTAAAGTCAACAGCAGCAGAGAGTTTTGCTTCAGGGCCGGCAAAGTCTTCCATCATTCTTAGAAAGGGCATAAAAAATAAGCGTAAGTAATTATTTAAGTCTCTGCTTTTCAACGTTGATTGCCGCATAATCAACCAAGCAGTAATACCAGCTGAAATGGCAGGTATTGCAATGACCCAAGGAATTTTAAATTCCAAGTAGACAAGCGTGGAACCGATGGTTGCAAGCACGCCTAAGGCAATGAACCACCCTGACCCACTGGCCATTTTATCCCGATAGGCATCGTAGGCACTGGCACGTGATAAAAAGGCAATCCAGTTTTTTACGCTCATTGTGGTGCTCATCGTTTTATCATCGATAAAACGTTTTTCATGAAGGGTAAGGGATCGATAGAATTTTTTTGGGTCAGCCATATTGATAAGCTTTATTAAATTCAGAGAATTGTTTAGCGGGCAAAGTAAGATAACATGCCTTTAAGTTTTGTTGGATCGATGACCAGGTATAAGATTCAGCAATGGATTGGCGTGCTTTTTCTCCAAGGTGTTGACGTTGCTCGGGATAGTCCAGCAGTAGGCGCACGGCCCTGGCAATTTCGGCTGGCCTACCGGGTCTTACTAATACTCCGTTTACATTATGGGAGATAATTTCTCTTACAACGGGGAGATCGGAAGCCACAACAGGTACACCACAAGCCATGCTTTCAAATATTTTCAAGGGCGAACAGCCTTGTTCAATATTTCTGCTACACTCAGTCAAAGGTGCTACTGAAAGTAATGCGTGTTGAATAATTTTTTGTAGTGCTGTTTTAGATAATTGATACTTCCAGATAACCTGATCGGCAATACCGAGTTTCTCTGCGAATTTTTTATATGGTTTCGATTTGTGCTCTGTATGCGAGCAGCAGACCACCAATCGCAGGTCGTCTTTATCGCGTAAATATTTCATTGCGCGGAACAAGACATCTACACCTTGCCAGGGTTGCAAGGCACCAACATAAACGATATACTTTTCTGTCAGTGGCGGGGAAGTTACTTTTTGCACAAGCGTGGCACCATTTGGAATCACTTCTATTTTATCGGATATAATCCCGCGCCTGACAATTGCATTTCGAATGGTGTAGGAGGGCGTGATCACTTGTTTTGCCTGAAAGAGGCAATGGTTTTCTAATGCCTCCAGTTTTTTTAGGATGGCTGGGGTGAGTTGAGAAAACCGCATCGGCATTTCGATGGATGGAAAACTATTGACTTCATAAAGGGGAAGGATATGAGGATGATTTAGAATGGCCATGCCTCCCCAGACGTCTCTGAAATGACCAATTTCCAAATGGTATTGTTGTGCCAACTGCTCGTCTGCCCACTCGGAAAAAGTCTGTGCCCTTTTTAACAGATTGGGTTCCAATGATTCAAAACAAGATTGGTAAATTGTTGGTGTTCGAATCTCCTCACCTTCCCCTTTCAAGGTGAGTAAAAGAGTTGGTCCATAACACTCCGCAAGTGTTGTGGTCATGTGATGTATATGAGTAGAAGCACCTTTATACGAAGGATGTGAATCGAACGCTATGTATACCGAACGAAACGCAAGGGTAGGGGCACCGGATGCACTTTTAGAATCCACCATTGAATATTCTATTTTCTCGTCCCTTAAATTAAGGAATTATTTAGAAGTATTTTTTATATGTTATCATACTTTATCAATGAACAGCGCGAAAAGATAGCTTTGAAAAAATTTTCTCTTTTCAGATTTATATTTTATAAGAAAGATGAATTGGATTTTAAAATCCTGTTTATCCTCATTCGACTGTTGAACCACTTCTTATTCTTAAATTAATCCGGATCATTTCGAATCCCATACTCTTTTCGTAAACAACAACATCTTTATTGCGGGCCACCATGTCATAAGAATCTCTGCTACAAGCAAGGGTACAAAAGAGAAAAAATACTCATTCACTACTCTTCTGAAAACGGGATCTTCAATCTGACCGAACAAAAAGGTAAGCGGAAAGATATCATCAATGCGCACGGCAACAAATGATAATACGCATACATAACTCCGAACCATAAATTGGCGATGCGCTTTAATGTTTTTTGCTTTGATGGCTTTCCATGCAAACCAAGTAGAAAGTAAAACCAATACACTGAGTATAAAAAGGGACACCCGACAAGGGAGGCAATAACTGATCAATGAAAGTCGCAAAGCGGAAATCCCTATGATCAGAACTCCTACCATGTAAATTTTTCCAGAGAGCCTATGTGCGGATAAAAATTTATTTCGAAAGGAAGACCAGAATTGCATGGGGCCAAGAAGCAATGCGATCGAGCCTCCAATTAAATGCATGGTTACCCAAACCTGGTTATTAAAAAATGAATTACCGAAAGTGTCACTTCTATACCCTGTTAGGTAGCGAAATACATTACTATAAAAAAACCAAAGCGATAATCCAATGATGAGTATCCAGAAAATAAAAAGTAAAAGCTTGTTTAAATTATTCATTTGTAAGTTTAAGAACTAAATTTTCAAAGTCAATCTAATAGACTTTAAAAAACTGCACACATCGTCTCTGAAAAAACGGGAGTCAATACTTTAAAATAAGCTCAGGTTTTCTCAAGCCTCCAATTCTTCTGCAGGTTTAACAATTTCACATGATAGAACAAATGTCGGTCTACTTAGTCCACTAATACGGGCAAACGCAACAGCCAATATCACATAGTCACCAAGCGTTAGTTTTTCATAGGTTCCTTCCGGGATCCTGAAGTGCGCGGTTTTCCCAATGGTTATCAGCGATTCGGCTTCGTATACAAATTTACTGGTTACATACCCCTGATAGATGATTTTCTGATTGTTCGCAATCAACGCTAAGATATAAGCTTCGGGGTATTGGTAGCCGTCACTAAGTCTGCTCTTGAGTTGTTCAATATCTGTGCTGCTTAGTGTTACTTCTTTTACGGAGTACAGACGCACCACATCTATTTTAGCGAGAAGGGAACCGAAGCGCTTATCGTCTATAGCATCTTGTAGTAGTACGGGGTTGTTCAAACCGCATTGGATTAACCAAGCAAACAGAAAGGGCAGGGGTACTAAGCACAAAGGCCACAGTGACGCTACTGAAATTGCGCCAAAGATGATGAAAGCAACCACAGGCAGACTAAAGTAGAGGGTTTGGCGATACGGTGTCATATGTTTATCTATTAATGGTCGCGGCTAATGTAGGATTGTGTTAAAATTATGTTTACACGGTAAGCTTTCGCTGGCAAAATTTTGTTACTGTCCTCCGGTTTATGCTTGTATCATATCTTCACCTTATTCTACTACCACTCGTATGAAGCAAGATGTACATCATTTGTCTCTGCTCGACATCATCGTCTGGCCAAAATTGGATGATAAGCCCAAGTTCATCGCCATAAAAAGGC
>JBBSBG010000154.1:0-7281 GCA_038251495.1 Cytophagales bacterium | reverse complement strand
TTTGAACGCTGCACAGCATTTAATTCCAAGGCGTTGGCAAATTCACCGGTGGTAACTGAAGACACAGCCGCGCCACCCATCCCGATGCGATAATTATCTCCGCCAAGCAAAATAATTTTATCGCCAGCTTTCAGATGTTCTTTTTTACTATCCTTTTCTTTTCCATACCCAACACCACCGGCAAGCATGATTACTTTATCGAATCCGAATTTTTTATTGTTCTCAAAATGTTCGAATGTTAAAACGCTTCCACCAATAAGGGGTTGACCAAACTTATTTCCAAAATCGCTAGCTCCATCCGATGCCTTGATTAAAATTTCGGCAGGAGTTTGATAAAGCCATTTGCGCGCTTCAAATTTTTTCTCCCACGGGCGGCCGTTTTCTAATCTTGGATAAGATGTGATGTAAACGGCAGTTCCGGCCAATGGTAATGAACCTTTGCCACCAGCAAGTCGATCACGAATTTCGCCACCAGCACCCGTTGCCGCTCCATTGAACGGCTCAACAGTTGTTGGAAAGTTATGCGTCTCTGCCTTTAATGAGATTACTGAATCAAAATCTTCAATTCTAAAATAATCAGGAATATCCTGACGAGTAGGAGCAAACTGTTCTACAGAGGGTCCCTTTATAAAAGCAACATTGTCTTTGTATGCCGAGACAATGTAATTTGGATTTTCTTTAGAAGTCTTTTTAATCAATTGAAACAGCGTTGATTCTTTTTCTTTGCCATCGATAATAAAGGTGCCATTGAAAATTTTATGTCGGCAATGTTCACTGTTCACCTGCGAGAAACCGAACACTTCACTATCGGTTAGCTTGCGGCCAAGTTTCCAACTCACATCATTCAGGTAATCGATTTCTTCCTGGCTCAATGCTAATCCCTCTTGTTCGCTAAACGATTTAAGATCTTCAATTTCAATGATTGGTTCTGGTGTGTGATGAATCGTAAATAGGTCTTGATCAAGTTCTTTATAGAGTCGTTGCAACATCTTGTCGTGACTAGCTGACTCATTTTCAACTTCAAAAAATTCTTCTATTCGGGCAATGCCACTTATGCCCATAGTCTGGGTAATCTCGACTGCATTCGTGCTCCAGGGGGTAATCATCTCCTTGCGGGGACCAATAAAAAAACCACTAATCGATTTTTCGTCAAGTGGTTTTGCTCCGCCAAACAGCCAGATTAGTTTTTCATAGTCTTGAGTATCAAAATGTTGAGACAATCCTACCGCAAAAATTGTGGAATCGAGAGCCCGAAAGAAGACAATCATAGTGGTGTTTGTAAACTCAAAAATAGGAACCTTTTCAGGGATTTCATGGAGATTCCCAAGGTAGTTTTCAATCTCTTTGCTATACCTTATTTTTTGTAGCTAACCATCCAACTGAGAAAGTCAGACTCAGCGAATGCATTGTTCCAACTGTTGTGGTTTACATCCGTATATTCTTTGTAAAGTATGTTGACTTTTAGGGATTCAAGTTTCTTTACCATTCGTCTTGATTCATTTACATCAACAACTGCATCTGCAGCACCATGAAATACCCGAAAGGGAATTTTCTTTATGCGATTATCATATTGAATCACGTCTCCACCATCACAAATCGGCACAGCTGCAGAAAATAGCGCTGGATAGCGATATTGCTTCGAAGGCTCCCATGCCACCCATTGATAGTCCGGTGATGTAGGTTCGTTTGCTATCAACACCTTCTTCTTTCTGAATTTTCTTTACCAGCGCGATTGCATTTTTTAACGCACTTGTTTCCGGTTTTGTATAATCGAACGTCAATGTAATAGGTGAGGTGCTGCGATCAAGATTAGCATTACCCCAATAGCTATCTATGGGGCATAGGAGAATAACAACTGTAGAGCCGGAAAGTTAGTTGTTCGACAGATGGTGATGTATAGGCCTCTTTTGAGTAAAGATTAAAATCCTGACTTCTGAGGGTTTCTTGTAAAAGAATTAAAAGGGCAACAAAAAAACAATACGCATGGGAGTGAAGTAAGTATAAAAAAACTAAGCTCCCCAGTGGAGAGCTTAGTCATAACGAATTGGGCTTAACCCTTTTTCGCTTTTTTTTCAGCTCGCTTTTCTTTCAAAGTTTTAAGCGGCTTTTTCTTTTCTGATTTCTTAACGTCCATTCCTTTTGACATAGCTATAAAGTTTTGTTGATATAAAAGTAATAAAAAATTTTAAAAACTAAACCGACTTTATCAAAGAAATACTTTTAGGGATTGTTCCATTATGTCCTGTTTCCAGTATTTCCAATTGGTGGTTTTTAACATAACGTAAGAGCCGATCCATGTTTTTGACCGTAATTATTTTATCATATCGACCAACAATTAAAGTAAGCTTGATTGAGTTGTTATTTATTAAATGTGAAATAGTTCTCATGTCAAATTTGAGATGTCGGAAAACCACCCACGAATAATAAACACGTTCGCGCTTGGCTTGGGTATCCATTTGCGATTCAGCAAACCGAAGTAAGCCTTTATCAACAAGATTCAGTTTTTGTAATGCTCCAGCAATTTTGTGTAAACGATTTGGCTTTAGAATCATACTCTTGAATAATCGTCTCAATAAAAGTGGGTAGGTAGCCAAGCTATACCACCGATTAGTTTTAATGCCATCAGGTGCCAGAAGGAAAATGCGTTCAACCTTCTCTGGAAATAACTCAAGTGTGGCCAAAGCAAATTTTCCGCCCAGGCTAAAACCCAATAGACTAAATTTTTCGATTTTATTTTCGCTAAGAAATTGTTGCATGATAGCTCGCCAGGTTTCTTTTTCCAAGGCTTGCTCCCCATGATTCCACTCGCTGGTTCCATGAAAAAATAAGTCAAATGAATAAAATGTGTAATGAGATTGTAGCTCAGAAGTTAACTCATTAAAGATTTGTTTGTATTGGCCAAATCCATGAAAGAGCAGTAAGACTTTTTCACCTTGCCCACTTTTATGAAAAGATAGGCTTGAGTAAACATGCGTAACTTTTGTGTTAATCATAGTTAATCTAATCCACAATATAAGGCTGGTTATTAATGTATATTGCAATATGCACGTGGAAATATCAAAATCAAATGCAATAACTCGCTATTAAATGGTTAAAATAGAATCTTTTGTGGCCTTACTTTGTATCATTTGTCTAGTAAGCTGCAAAGAGAAACGATCGGACAAGGCGGGTGAAAGGATGCAACAGTTTGTTATCGATATTTCAAATTACAGTCGACAACAGGATTCTGATTTTATTATCATTCCGCAGAATGGTGTTGAACTTGCGTTTTCTTATCTCGATCCTGCTGATGGCTTGAAGGCTTCGTACATGAGCGCGATCGATGGATTTGGAATTGAAGAATTGTTTTATGATGAATTAGCCAATGCAGATCAGGAAAGATTAAGTATGTGTCGCACAGTTCAGCCTCTTAAACCAGTTTTAGTTGCAGACTATGTGTTAGATGATACAAATATTGCAACGTCTATCCAAAAAAATAGCGATGAAGGGTTTTTGTCTTTTCCACGGGCACATGATAATCATGATTACATTCTCATTCCCAATTTTATCACGAATGAAAATACAGGGGATATAACATCATTGACTCAAGCTAAAAACTATTTATATCTGATAAGTACCGATAACTATTCTTCAAAAGAAGAGATGATAGTGGCTTTGGAGGCCACTAATTATGATGTGGTGTTGATTGATTTATTTTTTGAAGATGATGCATTTACAGCAGATGAAATAGCAAGACTAAAAGTAAAATCGAATGGAGGTAAGCGATTGGCCATTTCTTATATCAATGTTGGAGCCGCAGAAAACTACCGCTATTACTGGAAAGGCAGTTGGAAATTGCATCGTCCGAACTGGCTCAAAAAAAGATATGATGGGTATGATAATGAGATTTGGGTAAAATTTTGGGATGATGAATGGAAGGGTACCATATACGGAAATGACAACTCCTATATTAAAAGAATAATCGATACTGGTTTTGATGGCGCCTACCTTGATAATGTAGAAGTCTACTATTTTCTTTATTTCAATTAATGATAAATTTTCCGTTTTTCGCACGGACTTTAGCGGAATCATTAGTGATAAAACTTCGGTTGCATTAAATATTTCTAAATTCATTGCCGGCCAGCCGCGACCCAATGTTTTGGTGCAAGCGAGGTTTCAATTTTTTATCAGGTGAGGTTGCACGGGAATGATGGCTACAGTTTTCATAAACAGAATGCAGGATTGTTAAGCGGTTTAATTGGCAATCAATCATGTTATTTAACCGTTCAGAAAATAACAAATCGGTAGTAATTCCTTTCCAATAATTTTTGAATAGATTTAAGTCTATCTAAACCATCAAAGTAACATGAGTAAAAATAGAATCTCGAGGCGCAATGTTATAAAATCTGCGCTTGGCCTGGCAGGAGCTATGGTTATTCCATTTTCATCGCAAGCAAAGGCACTTGAACAGCGCGATAAAACTGCCGTTAAGATTACAAAACTTGAAACGTTTCTGGTAAAGCCCCGCTGGGTGTTTCTTAAAATTCATACCGATGCCGGGGTAGTAGGGCTAGGCGAGCCATTATTAGAAGGAAGGGCATTAACAATTCAAACAGCAATTAAAGAACTTGAACCCTACCTGATAGGCAAAGACCCGCGGCATGTAGTTCATCATTGGCAAGCAATCTATCGTCATAGTTTTTATAAAGGTGGCCCCATATTAACCAGTGCACTTAGCGGAGTGGATCAAGCACTTTGGGATATTAAAGGTAAGTTATTGAACGTGCCTGTTTATGAATTGCTCGGTGGCCCCACTCGTGATCGGGTTCGTGTTTATGGGCGCGCAAAAGATGCCGAAGAAACAAAGTTGCGGCTGGCAGAAGGTTATACAGTAATAAAAACTAGTGTTGCCAAAGAAAAGGGCGAGCCGGCACGCGTGGTTGAAAATCCGCGCTTTATAAAATATGCTGTCGAAAATTTTGCTGCTATGCGAAAGGCTGGGGGCGATAGCATGGACATAGGCATCGATTTTCATGGAGCTATTCCACCTCAAACATCAAAAATTTTAATAAAAGAATTAGAGCCGTATCAACCGATGTTTATTGAAGAGCCTTGTCAACCACAAAATGTGGATGTGTTGGCTGATATTGCGCGCATGACACACTTACCCATTGCAACGGGTGAAAGAATTTTTACCAAGTGGGGCTTCCGCGAAATTCTGGAGAAAGGGGCAGCATCAATTCTTCAGCCCGACTTATGTCATGCCGGAGGCATTACGGAAGGTCGCCTAATTGCCGGCATGGCCGAAGCCTATTATGCGGTTATTGCACCGCACAATCCTATGGGGCCAATTTCACTGGCATCGGGCCTGCAGCTTGCCGCCAGTATTCCGAATTTTTTAGTTCAAGAGCAAGTCTCTTTAGGTGAGGGATATTTAAAAAATCCTTTTCAATTAGAAAAAGATGGCACCGTACTTATCCCAAAAGGACCGGGCTTAGGAATTGAACTTGATGAAAATAAACTTGCCGATAAGATTGGCCATGACTGGAAAAATCCTGAGACCTATGATGCCCTCGATGGATCGGTGGTTGAGTGGTAGCTAACATCATAGTTTTTGAAAAATGAAAACCACTTCTAACTTTCGTTGGACTATTGTTGCCTTACTCTTTTTTGCAACTACAATTAACTACCTCGATCGCCAAATTATTGGCCTGCTGAAACCCATTTTAGAGAAGGAATTTGCCTGGACAGAAAGTGATTACGGTCGAATTGTTGCCGCTTTTACTGCTGCCTATGCGCTTGGCCTGCTGAGTTTCGGCCGCCTTATCGACAAGGTGGGAACAAAGATGGGCTATACAATATCGGTTGCAGTATGGAGTGTAATGGGTATGGCACATGCAGCAGCCAGCGGTGTAATTGGGTTTACTATTGCCCGCGTTGGATTAGGGTTAGGTGAAGCTGGAAATTACCCGGCTGCTGTTAAAGCAGTGTCGGAATGGTTTCCAAAAAAGGAACGTGCGCTCGCTACTGGTTTATTCAATGCAGGCACCAGTTTAGGTGTTGTTTTTGCCCTTTTCATTACGCCTTTTATCCTGTCGAAATATGGATGGCAAGAAGTTTTTTTAATTACAGGAGCGTTAGGTTTTGTATGGCTTATTTTTTGGTTGTGGCTATATGAAATACCTCAACGGTCAAAGCGAATAAGTAAACACGAACTTGATTATATCAATCAAGGTCAGGATGCAGACGATAATGTTCTTGACGATCAAACAAAATCTATTAGATGGGGTAAACTATTTACATTACCACAAACATGGGCGTATGTGTTTGGAAAATTTTTAATCGATCCAATCTATTGGTTTTTTCTATTTTGGTTACCCTCTTACTTCGCCTCCACATTTAATCTTGACTTAAAAAAGCTAAGTCCAGAGTTAATAATTATTTATGCTGCAACTACTATAGGAAGCATTGCCGGTGGCTATTTTTCATCGCTACTAATAAAACGAGGATCGTCAGCAATTAACGCGCGCAAAACGGTACTCTTCATCTTTGCAGTTATTGAGCTATCTATCATTTCGGCACAGTATGTAACCGATGTTTGGGTAGCGGTGGCACTTATAAGTATTGTTGTTGGTGTACATCAGGCCTGGGCGACTAATATTTTTACAATGGCGTCAGACTTGTTTCCTAAACAAGCTGTAAGTTCAGTGGTGGGCATTGGTGGTATGGCAGGGGCAATCGGAGGTATCATATTTCCAATATTTGTTGGTTATCTATTAGATGTGTATAAAACATCCAACAATCTATTAGGAGGTTATAATATTTTATTTACTGTGTGCGGTGTAACGTATTTTATAACATGGGTAATTATACATTTGTTAACCAGAAATCGAACGCGGGTCTCACTTTCAACTATTCAAAATTGAGGTTATTACCAAATTAAGAACGCTACTATCTAGGGCTTTATCTTTTTTTCAGTGCAAATGCTATATACCAGCCGCCAGGTTTTGCACCCCTGCCACCACCGGCAGCCAAAGCAATATATTGTGTACCCTCTACTTCATAAGTAATTACGGTTGAAAAACCTCCGGCAGGTAATTGATATTCCCAAACTACACTACCTGTTTTCTTATCTAACGCACGGATGCGTTCATCTCTGGTGCTTGCAATAAATATCAATCCGCTGCCAGTAACGACAGGTCCACCATACGTTTCAGTTCCGGTAATCGGTATTCCTTTTTTAGTCAGTTCAGGAAATTCACCTAACGGAACAGTCCATGCGTATTCGCCCGTATTGAGGTC
>JBBSBG010000153.1:0-7341 GCA_038251495.1 Cytophagales bacterium | reverse complement strand
GATCCCGCAAAAACATTCAGCTTAACATTGCGATTTAAAAATCCTTTTATATCAGCCCAGCTTGTCGTTCTGCTGGAGTCGAGTGCTTGGCCAATCTTACTTGGATTAAATGTTAGCACCTCGCCTAAAATAGCGCGATGAATAGAGAAACGCGGATGCTCATGCGTCTTTTTCATTTTGCGTTTTAGTTTTGAATCAAGGACTTCATAATTGCCATCGATGTTTATTGCATTGATCTTGACTTTCGACTTTAGGTCAACATCAATTTTCAAACGAGTGCCTCCGCGATTGAGCGTGTCCGATTGAGGAACAACCTTTACGACTGTATTTAAGAATCCTTTTTTTACAAAATGCTTTTTTACTGAAAGTTCTGCATTCCTTATTGTAGCATCGTTTACAATTTTACCTTTGATTAATTTTAAATCATCTTTAAGAGATGACTGTCTCCCTTTACTTATTCCAACAAAATAAAAATCGTTCAATCGAGGTCTTTCTGTAAGGATAACTGATAGGTAAACGTTTGTTCCTTCAATTTTCTGAACAGAGATCGTTACATCTCCAACCAAGCCGTGTTTCCAAAGTTTTCTTATTGCATTTGAAATTCCATCGCCAGGGATTTTGATTTTGTCTCCAATCTTTAATCCCGTAAGGGATACCATAGCATTTTTATCTAACACATTAAGGCCTGTCATTTCAATGCCTGCAATGGTGTATTCTTGAGGAGAAGCATAATTTAGTGTCGGCTCCGTAGTAGTAGTTTGTGTGGTCTGATTGCGACTTCTAAATTGTGCAACAGATTCAGTGCTTACCCAAGCAATAAGGAAGATTATATAAAGTAAAATTCTATTCATTTAATATTAAGCGGTTGGGTTCAGCACTTTTCCAAATCTTCGTTCACGCTTTTGATATACACAAATGGCCTCATATAGATTCTCTTTTCTGAAGTCTGGCCAAAAGGTGGGTGTTATAAATATTTCGGTATAAGCTATTTGCCAAAGTAAGAAATTACTAACTCTCAGTTCACCACTCGTTCTGATTAATAATTCGGGGTCAGGAACTCCAGCGGTTTTAAGGTGTTCTGAAAAATAATGTTCATCAATTTCATCAGGTTGTATTAACCCTTGCTTTGCTTCTTGTGCTAATTTTTTTGCCGCCTCTACTATTTCCCAGCGCCCACTATAATTTAGCGCAAGCTGCAGAATAAGGCCACTATTGTTTTTGGTTGCGTCTATCGCTTCCGCAAGATTATTCTGACAGTCTTTTGGCAAATGACTTACATCTCCAATGGTATGAAGTTGCACCTGATTTTCATGCAGGGTGTTTATTTCTTTTTTAAGAGTATTTACCAATAACTGCATAAGTGCATCTACTTCGTCTTTTGGGCGACCCCAATTTTCTGTGCTAAAAGCATAAAGTGTTAGGTACTTTATGCCTAACTCTCCGCATCCCTCCGTAACATCCTTTACTGCCTGTATAGCATTTCGATGACCAAAAATTCGGGCTGCACCCTTACTTTTTGCCCACCTTCCATTGCCATCCATGATAACGGCTATATGCCTTGGCAAATTATTGAAGTCTATATTTTCCCTTAGAGAAGCCACAAGGGCGCAAAAATAGCCTTTTTTTCAAACTTATTCATACGATGTCCTCATTCGGTTAATGTACAGTCTAAGAATACGTAGGATGATTGAAGTTGCCAGAAAGTTTATTCTAATACCTTAAATCTTACCTGTAAGGACTGCTTGGGCAAGGGATGTCGTAAAATGTGTAGGTAAGTGTAATTCCGGTAAAGAAATAATTATCAGTGTCAAACATATTACCGTATTGATAACTTTTAAATGCTGGATCTTCTCCTGAAATATTATCAAGATAATCAAAAAAGGTTTTCCTGATTCCAATCTCGAAAGCGATGTAGTATTTAGGGTTGAGAACATACTTCATGCCCCCACCAAAAGGAATTGCCATTTGCACATTACTATACTCAGCATTCTTTTGTTGCACACCAGAAATACCAAACAATGCAGCGCCAGCAAATAAATAAGGTGTAAAGCGAAGTCTTCTTTTGTTATCGCGCCAGTTTAAAAAATGATATTCAAAGGTTGCTGCTCCTTCCAATAAAAAAAGATCAAACGAGGCATCGCGCTTGGCTGCAAAAGCATCAATGGGCTTACGCATATCAGTTGCTCCGATTTTTCCGCCCGTAATGGAGGTTCTTATGCTCACCACCTGGCTTATGTTTGATCGGTAAAATATAGTAGCTGCTGGCTTTGATGTTGCCAGGTTATACGTGCGAGCCAAATCTCCTGTGTAGTTGAATACCCCTAAGCCAAAGCCAACTTCAGATCGTTGTGTTAGCATTTGTTGAGCATTTGAATCTCTCAACCCAAATACAAGTAGCAGGCAAATTATCTTAAGAGTAAGAAGAGTACTCTTACACATTTTTGCTATCTAAATTTAGCTTTATGGAAAGTTGCTCCAAGAATGTAGCTAAGACGAATGGTTGTTACCATATAAATATCTCGATCGCTTTTATTACCTCTAACGTTATCGGGATGTTCGCGACCGTACCCTGGAATTGTGCTGTAGGTAACGCCATTTCTGGCTACATAGGATTCTTCGGCTGGGCGTTCGTTAGCAGGTAACTCGCCTCCTCTATAGGACATAGACCGTGCTAAGTCACTATTAAAAACACCAAGGTCAACATAGTTTTTGCTTACATCGTCCAGGTAATCGGTAAATGTATAGCGAAACCCAAGGTCAGCCCACAAGTCCATAACTTCATTTAATCTGAAGCGTGCCCCTATTCCAAAAGGAATAGCTACCTGAAGATTACTATAAGGCTTTATTCCAAAGTTTGCATCAGTTGGGCTTAATGTTGAATACTGCCCTTCCGTTCCCAACGGTCTTAAATCCACCCATTCTCCTGTTGGGCTTTGTGCTTGTGGATTATGCAAAAATCCGGCAACCCCAAGATAGGCATAGGGAGTCCATTTTACACGACTGATGTAAGTAGCATCGTTTTCAAACAAATCAAAGTAAGCAACCACCGAAAGTTCTTTTATTCTGTTTCTGAAAGATAGATTTCGATAATAACGATATTTACCATTGTCTTGGTCTGTAAGGTCTGCAGATTCTTTATCAGAACCTTTTAGGGTTCCATACATAAACTGTGCTTGCAAGGAGTAGCGTGGGCCAAAGCGATGTATAAAAGAAAGCCCTAAGGCTGGCCGCGTAAATGAAATATCGGTGCTTATACGCTTTGGTTGAGGTGCAATATCTCCATAATAATTTAATGCGCTTACCGAAAACCCAATAGAGTTATAGATTTTGTTTTTCCCAAATCCTGATTTCTTACCTCTATAACTGGCAATTCGTTTATTATTCTTTTTAATTGTTTTACGATTAAACTGAGCACTGGTTTCATTAGAAACACTAATCAGTAAAAACGTACAAAGGATGCCAAAAAATAACTTTCTCATGTGCGGAGATTTTTGCCAATCACAAACTTATCAAAAATCTGCGATAATTAAGGAAATCAATTACGAATATCGAGCCCCCAATTTAGTTTTTGCCTTAGTGTGTTGAAGTAGTGCTGACCTGGCAACTGCACCAGTTTAACGTTAAATCGCTCTTTTTTAATCTTTAATTTAACTGTTTCTTCTACTGTTTCGAACCGAGAATCAAGGGACACCAAATACTTTTTACTTCGCCCTTCTATTTCAAAACTAATTTCAGATTTATCGGAAATAACAATTGGGCGAGTGCCAAGATTATGCGGACTAACAGCCGTTATGATAAAACTCTCTGATTTTGGATAAACTAACGGGCCACCACAGCTTAATGAATACCCTGTTGATCCTGTTGGTGTGCTAACAATTATACCATCCGACCAATATGAGTTTAAGAGCTCTCCATCCACATACACGTGCACCGTTATCATAGACGAGGTGTCTTTTTTCATGATCGTAAAATCGTTCAACGCAAAGTTAAGCGGCTCAAAAAGTTTGGTCGATGAATTTAATCGCAATAGAGTGCGGCTCTCTTCTTTAAAATTTCCGGTAAAGAGATTTTCAAGTGCGGTATCAATATCATCGCGGCTGGTAGTAGCTAAAAATCCAAGACGACCGGTATTGATGCCGAGCAACGGTACTTCTGCTTTGCCAATGTAAGTCACTGACTCAAGCATGGTACCATCGCCACCTAATGAAAGAAAGAAATCAAGGCTCTTTAAACTATCGCCAGCTTCAAAAGTTTTGAATTTGAATTTATCGAGGATGGGAGCTTTGACTTGTTTAATAAATTTTGACGACAACCAGATTTCTGCCTTTCGATTTTTTAATTCATCGAGTGTCTTTTCAATAAAAGGTGCCGATTTTCCGTGAAAGTCTCTGCCGTGTATTCCTATTCGCATTTTCCTGGTCGGTTAAATGTCAAGGTAGCGAAGCAACATATCAATTTTATCTTTCTCTCCGGTGTCTTGTTTTATTTCGTGATAGCGACCAATAACGCGATACCCAAATCGCTCAAGGGTTGCTACAATGCGCGTCAATTCTTCCTGATTAATTTTCAGCGTAAGCTTGATCTTCCCTTTATCCATAGGGTCTTCCACCATTAGGCTGCTGATAACTTTGGCATTGTTTTCTTCTATGTAGCGACTTATCTCGGCCAGCGAATAGTCAATCAAATCCATTGACAATATTAAAATTCCTCCTTGCATTTGCACGGAGGCCGTTTGTGCAAACGAAATCATAATGTCTTGCACGGTAATCACGCCCACATACTGTTTCTCTTCGTTGAGTACGGCAACAATCTGTAATTTATTATCCCCGGCAACTTTGAGAATATCATAAAAATGAGAGTCGGGCGAAACTGTACATTGCTTGCCTACTAAATCAAAATCAGCTAAGGTTCTATCAATGTCGTTTGTTTCTAAAATTATTTCTTCCGAAATAAATCCCAGTAACATACCATCTTCAACCACAGGCAAATGAAGACACCTAAATTCTTCCATCCACACAATAGCCTTATGGGCATCATCGCTCACTTTGAGCGGTGGAATCATGTGGTTGATTAATTCTTCTGCAAGCATGTGTCTTAATTTTTCCCTAATAAAAATTCTTCTACCAACTGATTAAATTTTTCTGAATGCTCCATCATAGGTGCGTGACAACACTTATCAATAAACTTCAACTCTGAGTTTGGAATCAATCGATTAAATTCATGCCCAACCATGGGTGGTGTTATGGTATCATTCAACCCCCAAACTAATAAAGTGGGCACTTTTATTTTTGGCAATTCGGGTGCAAGATTGTTTCGCTGAGCGGATTTTGCAATGGCCACAATACGCATACACTTAGGAATGCTTCGTGTAGTTTCAAACACTTCGTCCACGAGTTCCTTTGAGGCAACGGTGGGATCATAAAATGTATACGCCACCCTTTCACGAATGTAATCATAGCTCCCTCTGCGGGGATATGACCCCCCCATGGTGTTTTCAAATAAACCTGAGCTTCCTGTAAGCACAAGCTTTGAAACCTTTTCAGGATTTGCCAAGGTGTAAAGGATACCTACATGCCCTCCGAGTGAGTTGCCTATGATAATCATGCTATCCAATTTTTTCATGGCTACAAATCGTTCTGTAAACTCCTTAAGGCCTTGCAACCCGGCTTCTTTAATTGGCATTTCGTAAATGGGCAGCATGGGAATGATAACCCGGAAGTGTTTTGAGTAATGACTAACCACGCCTTCCCAGTTGCTAAGTGCACCAAATAGTCCATGCAATAGCATTAACACAGGTCCTTGCCCTTCATCTACATACTTAAAATCGCTTTCTTCTTTTACCAACAAAGCCATCGTACTCTTATTTTTTGATAAGTAACTAAAAAAAACTGAACCTTAGAGCTTAGTGAAGGTTTCTTTGAAAAATGGTAAAAAATCTCCGAAAAGAGAAGACATCATAGGCGCAATTTTTGCAACAACGCCATAAAGTTTTGATTCGGCTGCCCACACCTCAACAATATCAACCTTGAAAGACTCAGCCAACCAGATAACGATGCTTATACAGAACGCGTATTTGATCAATCCCAAAAACGCTCCAGCTACAGCATCCATCTGACCCAAAAAAGTTTTATCCAATGAATTTTTAATTCGCTTGCCAATAAATATGACGACTCCAACCACGATTAGAAATATCAGGAGAAAAGAAATGTACGGTAACACTGTCTTATCAACATTAAATTTCTGCGAAAGCAGATCAACACCCCAGGCCATTAATTTAAAACCAAGAAATGCGCCTACTACAATGGCAACCAGAAAAAATAACTCCATTAAGAACCCGCGCTTGTAGCCAAAAAAGGCTCCCAGTAAGAGAATGATTCCGAGTATTATATCAACTTTACTCAAGAGGCGAGAAGTTTTTTTACAAGGTCTGAAATCATTTTTCCGTCAGCTTTACCGGCAAGTTGTTTTGTAGCTACGCCCATTACTTTACCCATATCTTGCGCACCTTTAGCACCTACTTGTTCAATAACTGTTTTCAACTCAGCTTCTACTTCAGCTTCCGATAATTGCTTTGGTAAATACCGACTTATCACTTCAAGCTCAAGCAATTCTTTTTTAACTAAATCATCGCGCCCTTCTTTTTGAAAAATCTCTGCCGATTCTTTGCGTTGCTTTGCAGCCTTCATCAATAACTTATTTTCAACATCCTGACTAATGTCACCGCTCCCGCCTTTTTCAGTTTCGGCAAGTAGAATCATTGACTTAACAGAACGAAGTGCCATTAGCTCGTCCTTATTCTTTGCCAGCATGGCTACTTTTATATCAGAATCGATTTGTTGTTTTAGGCTCATGATCAAATTCGTTTAAATAACTTTGAGTAAAATTAGTTCTACTTTTAATGAGATAAAAATTTGATTGAATGACACGCTTATCTGTGAACATAAATAAAATTGCTACGCTGCGTAATGCGCGAGGGGCTAATAACCCGGATGTTATTAAAACTGCCCTTGACTGCGAGCGTTTTGGTGCCGAAGGAATAACCGTGCATCCGCGCCCAGACGAGCGGCATATTCGATATGCCGATGTAATCGAGTTAAAGAAAGTAATTACCACCGAGTTTAATATTGAAGGTTATCCGGATGAGCGTTACATGAAATTAATTCGTGAAACAAAACCTGCGCAAGCAACCTTAGTGCCCGATGGCCCCGATGCGATTACCTCCAATGCAGGTTGGGACACAATAAAACACAAAAAGTTTCTGACTGAAGTTATTGCTGAAATAAAATCGATGGGCGTGCGCGTTTCTGTTTTTGTTGATCCTTCTGTAAAAATGGTTGAAGG
>JBBSBG010000152.1:0-7370 GCA_038251495.1 Cytophagales bacterium | reverse complement strand
GAAGTTTCAAGCATCCCCATTAAATTACCTTTTGCCTGATTGTATAAATTTTGAGCAACAAGGGGAGCATCACAATCGGGTTCAATATGATTTTTTAATTTTTCAACTAAGGCTCCAGCAAATAGAGTATCTTCTAGATTTACTTTTCCTTTCCAACCAGCACAAACTACAAGGATGTTATTGCGGCTAAATAGGAGGTAACGAACCACGGAAGAGAGATTGAGGAAGCTACCTACTATAATTTCTCTCGCTTGCTTGGATTTCTCAATGGCTTGAGTTCCGTTGGTTGTGGTGAAAGCGATTTTTAATCCACGCACCTGATCGCCCATGTATTCGAAGGGTGAGTTGCCTTTATCGAAGCCTTCTACTTTTTTTCCATCACGCTCACCGGAAATGATATAGCCACGCATTTTCATTTCTCTACATTCATCTAAATTTGCAATGGGCACAATACTTTCAGCACCATGTGCAAAAGCGGTAACCATGCAGGAGGTGGCGCGAAGAATATCTACAACTACTACAGTTTTGTCTTCTAAACTATATAATGGCAATAACTCCGGACTGAGACAAACATCTATTGTCTTAACTTTGATAGGGTTGATTTCTTTGAGGGTCATGATGGGCAACTATGGTTTGTACTTCTTATTTTGAAGCCTGTGAAAATCTAACTTGGTATTACCGAAATTAATTAATAAACCTATTTCAAGGTTATAAGCTTCAAGGTAGTTAATCGCTTGAGCCAAATGTGCAGGTTCTAATTTTATTTGAGCTTTTAATTCAACACTAATTTTATCTTCAATTAAGAAATCCGCTCGCCTTGTTCCAACTTGTTTAGTCGTATAGAATATAGGCATCTCGAATTCACGTTCAAAACTAATTCCCTGCAACTTCATTTCATGCTCTAACGATCGCTGGAAAATAACCTCTTGAAAACCGTTGCCAAGTTTATTATGCACTTCCATAGCACACCCTATAATACGCCCTGTTAATTCAGAGTATTTGTATTCAGGTTTTATCATTAAAAGTTAGAGAATTTTAGGGGAACTGAAAGACATTCAATCATGCTGTATCATATTAATCCCACGAATCAAAGTTTAGACAATCAACGGAAGTTTGCTCACCACCGCTTTCAAAGATTTTCCTCTAACATCAACAAAAATTTCTGAACCGGGTGTAGAGAATTCTTTAGGTACGTATCCAAGGCCTATTCCAATACTTAGCATAGGAGATTGCGTTCCTGACGTAACTTTGCCAATCGTGTTCCCAGCTGAATCCTTAAGCAAGTAATCATGGCGTGGAATACCTTTGTCAATCATTTTAAATCCTACTAATTTTTTATTAATACCGTCTTCTTTTTGCTTTTTCAGGGAAGCTGAGTTAGTAAATTCTTTTGTGAATTTAGTTATCCAACCTAATCCAGCTTCTAGTGGTGAGGTAGTATCATCTATATCATTTCCGTAGAGGCAAAAACCCATCTCTAATCTTAGCGTATCGCGAGCACCTAATCCAATTGGTTTTATATTTTCTTCTTTCCCTGCTTTAAAAATTTCATTCCACACTTTTTCAGCATCCTCATTATCAATATAAATTTCAAAACCGCCAGCACCGGTGTAGCCGGTGTTGCTTATGATTACATCTTTTACTCCAGCAAATTCGCCAATCGCGAAGTGGTAGTATTTAATTGCACTTAAATCGACCTTGGTAAGTTTCTGCAATACTGAGGCAGCTTCGGGACCTTGAACTGCAAACAAGCACTTGCTATCGGAAATATTTTTAAGTGCGGCTCCATTCGTATTGTATTTTGTAAACCAATTGAAATCTTTTTCAATGTTCGATGCATTGACAACAATAAAGTAATCATTGTCTTTGATTTTGTAAACAATCAAATCATCAACAATACCACCCGTTTCATTTGGAAGGCAAGTATATTGAGCCTGGCCATCTACCAGTTTGGAAGCATCATTACTAGTAATTCGTTGAATCAGATCAAGCGCATTAGGTCCTTCTACTTTAAATTCGCCCATGTGCGACACATCAAAAACACCAACCCCGTTTCGAACAGCCATGTGCTCTTCAATATCAGATGAGTAGCGAACGGGCATAACAAAGCCTCCGAAGGGCACCATCTTGCCACCTAATTTCACATGAAGGTCGTTGAGTGGTATTTTCTTATCCATAGCAGGTAGTGTAAAAGGTAAATGTAATACTTGAATTTATTTTTAGCCTAATTGATTATCACTTCTCGATGTCAAAATAGTCGGGATTCTCCGCCACATAAGTATTAAATGCTCTAACGGGCAGCAATAGTCTCAATTTTTCCAGACTTTCATTCGCCTCATCATCAAAGCCAATAAGGGCAGCTTGCTTCACATAAGCTTTTAATAGTTTTATAGAGTTAGGTCTTGCCAGCAAACCGGAAACAATAATTGAATAAGATTTAAGTCTATCGGTGCTGTTCGATGAAAAGAAATTAGCAGCCCCTACCAGACCCTCTTCAAAATGTATGTTGGCAGTACTCAGGAATTCAAACGTTTGATTTGCTTCATCAGTTTTTCCAGACTTCCAATCTTGCAAAGCATGTAAATAGAGAAGTTCATTTTTGAATGCGCCTTTTAATGGAAGCGCTTTATTAAGATCTTGTTTTTGAAAAGTATCTTCATCCAATTCGGAGAGCAGCATCATATTTAACAGCAAGATTTGATCATAAACATTTTTATCTGTCAATTTCAATCCTTTCACACGTGTTATTATTTTAAACGCAATAAGCGGTTCATCTTGGGTATACCACTTTTTGCTCAGGTCAAGAATAGCTCTTGCTTTAAGCTCTTCATTCTGAATTGACTCATTTAATCTCCAAAAAAGAGTCGTATCTGAATAGGGAATTTTGTATCGAGAATAATTATACTTGTCTACATCTGAAAAAATAAATGATTGCTGTTGATTGGATTTGAGAATGGTTAATATTTTTTTAGCATAAGCAGCCTGAGTGGTATCTGCATCCCGACTGATGCTATCTAATAATATTAAGGCGTTTGCTATACTATCAGATTCCATGTTAGCAAAGGCTTCGTGAAACAAAGCGAGTGCTTGGTTTTTATCTTTTGCCATTTCAAAATAGTTAGCAGCAATCTGGGGATTATTTTGCTCCAGTGCCCAGGTACCCAAAAGATTAAAGTATTTTGCCCGACCCGTTCTATAGGCTACTTCGCGCGTTAAGTCAAATGCTTTGCGTATCTGCCCTTGCGCATAATATGCGTGAGAAGCAGCAACAAGAATTGATTCTTTAAAGAAATCATTAGACGGTTTTCTAACAAGTTCAATTGCTCTAGATAGCATAGCAGTATCAATTTTTTCGGCCTGATTTATAAAGTAGTTACAAAGAAGTACGGCTTTAGTAACAGAGAGCGTGGTGTCCGTTCCAAGTTCTAAATCGAGAGTAATAGGAATGTTTTGTGCATTTGCTAATGCCAGCGCATTGGCTCTGGGGCCTTCATCCCTCGATCCAATTAGTTGTAGTAATGAATCAGCAGGATAGGAGATTTTGAATTTAGCGCTCGCGGCAAGCAGGTTTGTTTCGGCCATCTGTTTTGCCGACTTGTCTTTTCTGGCTTCCTGAAATAAAAATAATGCTGAGTCTGCTACTTTCAGATTTGTATAAGCTAACCCTAAAGCATTTTTAATTATTCCGCTTTCAGGAAATTTTAATTTAGCGTTGTCAAGTACTTCAATTGATTGCAAATTATACCCAGAGCTCTGATAGGAGTCACTTAAATTGATAAACGAGAACTCGGTTGGATTTCCACCGTTTGCCTCCACCAACTCTGATCGTTGTTTTTGAGGATCAAACCGTGCGGCCTGAATGGATGCCAAGGCATAGTGCGCATGGTGATTTTGATTACGATAGAAGACTGATTTGTTATAAAATCCTTCAGCTACCTGATAATCACCCTGTGAGTAAAAGAGATCGCCATATCCGTTATAGTAAGTGGCATAAATTTGATTGAGTTGCGACTTGTAATTTGTGTCAAAAAGAAGAAATGCCAAACAACAAAATAACCCCATCAACCGAAAGGTAAAATACGGCATAGTGGTTGGCTTGTATAGCACTTTAGCCACTTGCAGGTTTTTGCTTAGCATGTCTACAAAGTTGGCCAGAATGTAGGCGAAAAATATAATACCATAGCCTAAGTGACTGTAGATAATTACATCACGAATTACATTAATAGCTGTATCGCTAGCAGTGGCAAACAGATAACCAGTTGTTGTGAGGGCAATCAGTAGGAGAGCTAAATTGAAATATATACCAAGTGGATTGGCTGGTAAAATGGAGGCATATTGATTCTCACGTTGGCGAAATCCCCAAACGGAGAGAATAGCCGAAATCGTAAACAAAAGGAAAAAGTCCAGTACCCAAATTTTAAGATCGAGGTATCCAATTTTAATTGCATAGGCGACTAGTAGATTTATCAGATAGATACTATTGATAATTAGAAAATGGCGGAGTGATTTGGATTGCCTGGTTCCTTGGGTGATTATATTAATAAAAGCAGCCGGTATCTCATGTCCTATCATTAAAATAAAAACAAGTGTCAAAAGAATACCAATAGCGTATCCGCTAACTGAGATGGCAAGCAGCGGATCAGGAGTTTGACTGTATAGTGCTATGAAAATTCCTAACAGAAGAAAGAGAATTGAAAATGAAAGTAGCCTGAGAAAAAAGCCAGCTTCTTTCCGGAACGCATGAAAGTAATAAGCCAACGCTGCCACTATAATTATGATAGCAACTGAAGGAATTTTATTTATCAAACCAAAAAGTTCGAGTGCTTCTAATCGCAGGCTTATTATGACAAGGCAAAAAATTCCCATGCCAATCATAAACCAAAACCTGCTTAAGGTTGTGATAATTGTTAAGATTACAACTATTGAAATTATAAGGGCTGTAAGAAAAATATAAGAAGCCAGTATGTTAGGCTGTAATTGGCTTCCGGAAACAGATTCATAGATCAAAAAGTTATCTGCGTTTACCGGAATTGTTTGCAAGCCAACCTGAAATGAGCGAACGGGTATCTCTTCCGTTTGAAGTTCCTGATAGGTTTCCCAGGTAAGTACAGGTGATGGATTTTGAAGGTAGGAATACCAGAAAAATCCTACCGATAGAATTGCAAGTAGGCTTAGGATACAAAAGAAATATTGATAGGGCTTAACCCAGGATTTCCAGAATTGAATAGCGAGCATGGATTCTTTTTATTCTAGTACTTTAGGGACTCGAAAATAATCGGCATCCTTTTTAGGAGCACTTTTTAATGCCAGATCGTGTGCAAGATGCGGTTTAACTTCATCTTCGCGTAACGCATTAATTTCGTGGCTCATTGTGGTAAGCGGTTCAACGCCATCCGTATCTACTTCATTCAATTTTTCGACAAACGAAATAATATTCGACATATCAGCAAGCATTTGTTCAGCGTCCTTTTCATCGAACTCAAGTCTTGCCAGGTGAGCAATTTTATTCAGCGTTTCTCTGTCGATGTTCATGAGCTTTCAGTTCGTTATCAATTATGTTGAATACGGTGCTTTTTAATTCATTCGTTTGGTCAAGTGTGAAACCTTTCGTTTCGATGGGTTTGTGAAAAATCACCTGCATCAATCCACCGTGCAACCGTAACGGATTTTGATCCGGTAAAATTATCCAATTGAAGGGAATGGTAACTGGAACAATGGGAATTTGTTTTTCGATGGCTGTTCGAAAAGCTCCATCTTTGAAGGCAGTCATTTGGGGTGGATTTTTACCGTATATTCCACCTTCTGGAAATATGATGAGGCTTTTGCCTTCATCAAGCGCTTTCATCGATTGAACAATGGTGTTTACCCTACTTTTTAATTTCGAGCGATCTACCGTGATATGAAGTTTTCGGTACATGAACCCAAAAAGTGGAATACTTTCCATATCGTTTTTGCCAACAAAAATGGAGTTGATAGGTGTAAAACCCATGGAAGGTATATCGAAGTAAGAGGTGTGGTTTGGGCAAAAGATGTATTGCTTTTTCGAATCAAGCTTTGCTCGATATTCTATTTTGTAAGGAATAAAAACAAAGGGGAACATTAAATGTGCCCACCAACGATTGAGTTTACCCACCAAATGAAATTGTTTTGGAAATACAATCGGAATTAAAAAGAACGGAAAAAAAATCAGGAAGAGAAGCGAGAAAATGATGAAGCCGTAAATGGTATGTAGTGTCCGTAGAAATCTCATTAACTGGTTACCAAAATTTATGGTTTAGACTTTTGTAAAGATAAAATAAAAAGCCTGCTCTTGATTACTCAAAAGAAGGCTACAATGTAGTAGTTATATTTTATTTCCCGTTTATGCCATCCATTTTTGGAATGGTGATAATCTGTCTTTGTCGTCCATCAATATATCGAAAACCAGTCTCATCAAAATAACCGTCTTCTTCCAATTGAATGCGAATGTCTTTTTTCCATTCTGGAATATTGACGGTGCAATTCAATTCGATGGAGTAGGCAGTTTTGTAATGCAGAGGATAATCACCCGTAAATGGTACGCCACCCTGGAAGTCCCACATGCCTACTGTAGTGCCTGCCGCATGACCATGAAAACCAATTGGATGCGTATAAATAGAAGGAGTGATTCCTTCGGCTATAGCTTGCTCGCGGGTGGCTTTTAAAATTTCATTTCCGGTACGGCCTTCTTTATAATTACCAGTTAACAAATCCTGTAGGCGATTTCCTTTTTTGAAGGCTTCTTTCAAATAGGCAGGCACTTCAGTTTCACCCGCTTTTAAAATGTAAGCATGCTGTTGCGTATCGGTATTCAATCTCAAATAGGTAATGCCAAAATCAACATGAAGAAAATCTCCGGGTTGAATTACTAAAGGTTGAGGTCGCTTTGCCATCAGCGCATCGGCTTCATTTCGTTGCACGGATACAGTTGGATGAAACCACGTGTCAAGTTTTAATTCTTTAATGCGCTCACGATACCACCACATTACATCTTCAGTAGTAGTAACACCCGGTTGAATCACTTTGTCAGAAAAACCTTCCTGAATAATATCGTGCGCAATACGACAGATTTGCTGGTAGATAACCATTTCTTTTTCGGTGCGAGTCTCCAGCCAACTAACCGCCAGTTTTTCGGCAGAAACAACTCTTGATTGTAGATTTTTCGGTAATACTTTAATTAGATTATCGTAATCATTTGATGTTAATCCATCGGCATGACCCCATGAAGGTGCTTTGTTAACGCCAATTTTTTTAGGATTGCGTTCAGAAATAATTTTTGCGAGTTGTGCCCATTGGTCGGGGTTCGCATCGGGATCCCAGGCACGCTTGAAAGATTTACCTACATCATACCG
>JBBSBG010000151.1:0-7382 GCA_038251495.1 Cytophagales bacterium | reverse complement strand
TTCAAGCCCTCTGGCACTTCAATTGTTTTAGTGCTTGTAAATAAACAAGTACGGTTATGAAAACAAGAATACTAGTAATCGCTTCAAGTATACTTCTGCTTTCCTGTGATATACTTGTGATAGAACCTCAGTACGATGAACGCGATCGGATTGCCGGCTCTTATGTAATGAAAGAATATAGCCAAACCTATAATGAGTCTGCACAATATAATGTCTATGTGCGTAAAACCGGATCGGTATATTCTAATGATGTGGCTATTGAAAACTTCTATAACGCAAATGTAGATGTGTGGGCCGAGATGATTGGTGATAAGATTTACATTTCACGTCAAGTGGTGAATGGCTATGAGATTGAAGGAGTAGGAACAATATACTACGATGAAATTCGATTTAACTATTCAGTAAAAGATCTCTATTATAAAAAGCCCGTTGACTTTTGTGAATCTAAAGCCCGATTTAACTAGTAAATAAAGGGAGCCTCGCAATAAGACTCCCTTTATTATTCAACGAAAGGAGATAATGATTATTTATAATACGCATAGATAGTTTCAATAGTACCATCTGCACTATGTTCACGTATGATAGTGTTAACACTACGAAGGTGAGTTCGGCTGCCACTAAGTAAGTAATTAATTATTAATAAGTACAGTTTAATGATAGGATAAAGACTATTTTCCATTCATCTCAACGATGGGGTCGTGTTTGATCCAACCAATATCCGGGATTAGAATAACTCCCACATACATAATGGGTGTAGAGTTCTGCAAGATTATTTTGGTTTTTTCTTCGGGTTTTGTCTGACATCAAAAAATGACAGGATTACTATCTGTTCTTTTTTAACTCTGTAAAAAACTCTTGTTTGTTTGGTTAACTGAAAACCCCGAATCTGTTTTTCAGGCATTTCAACACTTCCAAGTTCAGGAAAATCTTCAAGCAGGTTTAGAAAATCTATCGCTTTTTGTTCAAAGGCTCCGGAAACGCTCTCGCCCCACTCATCCGCTATGTAACTCTTTATTGAGTGATAACTTTTCTCAGCCCTTTTTGTAAGGGAGATTTTCATTTACTTCTTCTAAAAATACTTTCTCTATTAATTAAATTGGCTTCGTCTTCAGATTCATCGTATGAAAGCAGAACTTCTTGTTTTTGTTCATTAGTCAGCGAATTCCAAAGTTCGCCAGGTTTAGATGATTCCCAGGTTCTTAAAAAATCGTAAAGTGATTGCAGAAGTTGCTCACTTTGAATTTCTTCAACAATCTTATGAATGTTTGATTTTAGCTCAAGTGTTTTCATACTTTGAATTTAACATCTCAAGTTAATATTTTCCACGACCAGAAAGAAATCAAAAGATTTATAAAAAAAGCCAGCACAACTACTTGCACTGGCTTCTTACTTTAGGGCATCTCTAAAAACTCCGCTTACCCTTCTCTTCTGGAGAAGGGGCAGGGGTTGAGGTAATGAAAGCAAGGGTTTTTAGAGATGCCCTTTAATGCGGTTAAGACCTTAAACTACCTGCGCTTGAATTTTTTGTGAGAGTACTGATTTTGGTACAGCACCTACTTGTTTGTCAACTACCTGACCATTTTTGAAAACGAGTAGAGTAGGAATTGAACGCACTCCAAAGCGCGCAGTCACAAGCGGATTTTCATCCACATTGATTTTAGCAATAATAGCCTTGCCTTCGTAATCGCCTGCTAGTTCTTCGACTACTGGACCGATCATTTTACAAGGACCACACCATTCTGCCCAAAAATCAACTAAAACAGGCTTATCTGAATTGATTGCCGCATCGAAATTAGAGTCGTTAAGTTCCAATGTTTTACCCATAGTATCTGAATTATAAAGTTTATGTTAAGATGTTTCGTATTCTAAAGTGTCCAACACAAAGGTAGATGAATTTGTTCCAATTTCTTCCTTTTCTACTAGCTTAGGTTTGTTAACCGACTCCGTCAGCCAACGGGTTTCCGATTTATCAGTAACCACGCCTACCTCAGCTACTTTTCGCAGCTCCTTAATAAAATCGTTATTCACTTTGATTCGACAAGCCCTTGAGATCAACTCGGATTGAATTCCTTCAGCTTCATCGCGCAAGTAAAAGGTTAGTGTTGAGCCACCTGTATTCTTTTTGCAAAGTTTACTCAGTTTTTCTATTAAGTTGGATGAAACGGAATCAACAGGTAAACGCAGTGCTAAACCCTGCACCCGCTTCGTGGCAAGTTCGTTTAGCAATTCAATATTTCTGATTTTAAATTCTAAACTTTGATCACCCCAGGCTTTACGCACAACTGCACCTTCTACTAATAGGAATAACCCAGGCATTAGAAACGACTTAAACTTCATGTACTCATCGCTCCACAACATGAATTCAAATTTGCCGCTGTAGTCTTCCATCACCAGCTTGCCAAACGGGCGACCGGTTTTTGTCATCCGATGTTCTACACTAGCGACAATACCACCCGCTTTACATTCTTTTCCTTCCAGGCTATCAAAGTCAGTAAGGGTTGAAAGAGTAGTCGTGCAAAACGTAGCCATTTCAAATTTGAAATTATCTAAGGGATGACCAGAGATATAAACACCAACCACTTCTTTTTCAAAATGCAGTTTTTCAATTTCACTAAATGGTTCTATTGAATCAATCTTTGGTGCGGGCATTTGTGTGCCAGTAGATTCTCCAAACAAACTTGCCTGTGCGCTTTGCTCTTCCTGATGCATTTTGCTGGAATAGCGAATTACTTTTTCAGTAAGCGAAAGATCGCCCTCTTTCGCAGCCATGTATTGCCTGCGATGGTATTCGGTGAAGCAATCAAACGCGCCACTGAGAGCCAGACACTCAAATGTTTTTTTATTCACAGCCTTTGCACTTAATCGCTTGGCGAAATCAAAAATATCTTTGTATGATCCATGTGCTTCGCGCTCTACAATCATTGATTCAACGGCCGCCTCTCCCGCACCTTTAATGGCACCTAATCCAAAACGAATTTGTCCACTCTTATTCACTTCAAAGTGTACACCCGATTCATTTACATGCGGGCCTAACACCTCAATACCTTGTCTGCGGCTGTCTTCGATAAAATAGGTTACGTTATCTAAATTGTTTTGTGAGTGCGTGAGAATAGCCGCCATGTAATCAGCCGGATAGTTTGCTTTTAGATAGGCGGTTTGATAGGCCACCAACGAATAGCAGGTTGAGTGCGACTTGTTGAACGCGTATTGTGCAAAGGCTTCCCAGTCTTTCCAGATTTTTTCAGCTACCCGTTCATCATGACCATTTTTCTTGCAACCAGCAATGAACTTGTCCTTCATTTTATCCAGCACTTCTTTCTGCTTCTTACCCATTGCCTTTCGCAACACATCGGCATCACCCTTCGAGAAGTTTGCCAACTTCTGCGAAAGCAACATCACTTGCTCCTGATAAACAGTAATGCCGTACGTGTCCTTCAAATACTCTTCCATCACGGGTAAGTCATACTTTATGGGTTCGCGACCATGCTTACGCGCAATGAAAGCTGGAATATATTCCATTGGCCCCGGCCGATACAAGGCATTCATGGCAATCAGGTCTTCAAACTTATCTGGCTTTAAGCCACGCAAATAATTTTGCATGCCGTCCGATTCAAACTGAAACGTTCCGGTAGTATCTCCCCGCTGATAAAGTTGATACGTAGTAAGATCGTCAAGCGGAATTTTATCAATGTCAATATCAATGCCTTTGCGCTTCTTGATATTTTTAATTGCCGTTTTAATAATAGTAAGTGTGGTGAGGCCTAGGAAGTCCATCTTCAGCATGCCTGCACTTTCTACTACGCTGTTATCAAACTGGGTAACCAACATGTCCGAATCTCGCGCGGTAGAAACCGGCACCATCTTGGTTAATTCATCGGGTGTAATGATTACCCCACACGCATGCGTACCCGTGTTGCGAAGTGAACCTTCCAGCACCATGGCTTGCTTCAACACTTGAGATTTTAAGTCACTACCTTTTTTAATTTCATTCAGTTCCTTTACCTCCTCAAACGCCTTAGCCAGCGTAGTGCCTGGTCGTTCGGGGATCATCTTCGCCATCATGTTAGCTTCTGCAAGCGGTAACTCCATCACGCGTGCACAATCCCGAATGGAAGACTTTGCAGCCATGGTACCATAGGTAATAATCTGTGCTACCTGCGTGTGACCATACTTTTGAATTACATATTGCAAAACTTTATCGCGCCCTTCATCATCAAAGTCAATATCGATATCGGGAAGTGATACCCGATCAGGATTTAAGAAACGCTCAAATAGTAAATCATAAGCGATAGGATCAACATTTGTAATACGAATACAATAAGCAACCGCGCTGCCCGCAGCCGACCCACGACCGGGACCAACGCTCACACCCATCTCGCGCGCTTTAGATGTAAAATCCTGAACGATTAAGAAATAACCAGGGTAGCCGGTGTGCCGAATCGTTTCTAATTCAAAATCCAACCGTTCTTTTATCTCAGCAGTAATTTCCGGATAGCGTTTTTTTGCTCCTTCGTACGTAAGGTGTTTTAGATATTCATCTTCGCTTGTAAAGTTTTTTGGAATCTCAAACTTGGGCAGTTGCACATTCTGCTTTAGCTCATACAATTCTACTTTATTGATAATCTCACCGATGGTTTCAATGGCAGCAGGCAAATCCGCGAACAGCGCTTTCATTTCGTCCTGCGACTTGAAATAAAAATTACTGTTAGGCAAACCATAACGCGTGCCGCGACCCGAACCAATAGGGGTAGATTGAAATTCACCTTCTTTGATGCACAACAGTACATCGTGCGCGTTCGATTCTTCTTTTGATAAGTAGAAGCATTCGTTCGCTGCAAAATATTTTACATTATATTTTTCGGCAAATTTTAGGAGGGTTTCTGTCACCCGATCTTCTTCTCGTGTCTCGTGACGGTTTAGCTCGATATAAAAATCTTCGCCAAACAATTCATGCCACCAAACAAATACTTCTTCTGCTTGTTTTTCACCTACATTTAATATCAGATGGGGGATTTCGCTTGTTAGTGAACCCGTAGTTGCAATAAGCCCTTCGCGATATTGTTTGATCAACTCCTTATCAACTCGTGGATAAATTCCGTAAAGGCCTTCGATAAAACCGAGAGAACTAAGCTTGGCTAAATTCTGATAACCGGCTTTATTTTTCGCGAGCAACACTTGGTTGTAGCGCTTGTCGGGGTTATCTTTTGTAAACTTTAGTTTTTTACGTTCCTCGGAGATGTATAATTCACAACCCACAATCGGTTTCAGGTTGTGCTTCAATGCTTCACTCACAAATTTGAAGGCCCCATACATGTTTCCAAAATCAGTGACTGCCACTGCGGGCATATTCTCCGCTTTTGCTTTCACGACAATATCGTGAACATTCGGTACTGCCTGTAGTACTGAAAACTGAGAATGCAAATGCAAATGAACAAATGGTTTATCGGCCAGGTCTTTGTTGAGTGTACCTGATTTATAGTTGCTACCTTTTTTCTTTTCGCGCTTGGCAGAATTTCCTGTAGCAAGATTTGGCTCTTCGTATTCTATTTGAGCTACGGCTGTTGAATCATGCGGCTTTACAACTTTCTTATCGATCAATCCAAAGAAAGCACGAGCTGTAGCGGCAACATCATAACTGGCATCGTGTGCATCTTCAAACGAATAGCCAAAAAGTTTTTCGTGCAACTCGGTTAGGCGTGGCATCTTTAATCGACCACCGATACCGCCTTTAAGTTGACAAAATTCGGTGGCGGCAATACCTGTGTCTAATTTATCTAATGATAGAAAGTATTCTGTTGCGAGTGACTGACGAATAAATTCAGCTCCAATAATATTTATATCAAATTCAATGTTGTGCCCAACAAGTAGTTTGGTGTTTTCTAAGTCTGATGTAAATGCTTTTAAAACATTGAGTAAAGGCGCACCTTCTTCTAGCGCACGCTTGGTGCTGATTCCATGTACTTGTTCCGAATTAAAAGGAATATCAAACCCTTCGGGTTTTACAATAAAACTTTGTTGTGATAACAGGTTACCATGATTGTCGTGCAGTTGCCAAGCGATTTGTACCAATCGTGGCCAATTGTCGAGATCAGTAATTGGTGCGGTCTTATTATGCGGAAGCCCCGTGGTTTCCGTATCGAAAATCAAATACATGTACTAAATAGTGATTGAAGTCTAAAGATAGGCTACTCGGGTACAACGGACAATTGCCAATTTACAACCGACTGAGTTGTAGGGCAATTCATTACTTGCTTCGACCAGAAGATGAATGATTATTGATTCAGAGTGAATGAAGTTACTTCCGGTAGTTAATTTTTCTTGGTCTTTTTTACTTCTTTAACGATGATTTGTTTTCCATACTTTACCACAGTATTCATCGTTACGGTAACCTCAACATTTGTGTCGCCACCATTTGCTAAAATTTATTTTTCAAAAACACTTTGAAAGTAGAAATCTAAATCACACCCTGAGCTTGCATCGCTTTTGCCACTTTTAAAAAGCCAGCAATATTAGCCCCAACCATATAGTTGCCCTCATGGCCATATTCCTTGGCAGCCGCTAAGCATGTTTCATGTATGCCTTTCATAATTGCTTTGAGTTTTTCGTCAACTTCTTCGCGTGTCCAGTTTTGTCCCATGTAGTTTTGAGTCATCTCTAAACCGGATGTGGCCACTCCGCCTGCATTGCTGGCTTTACCAGGCGCATACATCACACCGCCTTCTAGCAGCACATTAATTCCTTCGATGGTGGTAGGCATGTTGGCACCTTCGGCTAACAACTCAACTCCATTCTTTACCAGGTTTGAGGCATCTTTTTTATTGATTTCGTTTTGAGTGGCGCACGGGAAAACGCAATCTGCAGGAATATTCCATAGTGGATTGGAATCTGCCTTTGCATCGATGGCGTGATAGGTTACACCTTTGAATTTGTCTGCATATTCTTTGATGCGACCGCGACCATTGTTTTTCAAATCTTTTAAAAATTCAAGCCGCTGCAGCGAGATGCCCGCCTCGTCATGAATATACCCACTCGAATCCGAAGCTGTTACGGCTCGGCCACCCTGTTGAATAATTTTTTCAATAGCGTATTGTGCCACATTTCCTGAACCGGAGACTAAACATATTTTTCCTTTTATTGCTGAGCCTCTCGAATGCAACATATTTTCTGCAAAATAAATTATTCCGTAGCCGGTAGCTTCTGTGCGAATTAAACTTCCGCCCCAGCCAATACCTTTTCCGGTAAGCACTCCTGTAAACTCGTTTTTAATTTTCTTGTAAGCACCATATAGGTATCCTATCTCGCGGCCGCCTACGCCAATATCGCCAGCGGGTACATCAGTGCGGTTATCAATGTGTCGAGCTAGTTCACCCATAAAGGCCTGA
>JBBSBG010000150.1:0-7386 GCA_038251495.1 Cytophagales bacterium | reverse complement strand
GGTTCCATTATTGCCAATGTATGAGATGCCATGATCCTTTCCATAGTTACCATTGCTAATACTTTGTGCATGCTCCCAAATCATATTGTAGCCATCAAACTCATACACCGTGGCTAATGTGTCGGGAGTTTCATGAGCACCATCGGGGTAAGCATACTTGCCACCCAAAGCCACAGCTGATTTAGGAAATGATGCATCCATCCCTAACAAAGCATAATCAATTAGGTGCACGCCCCAATCAGTCATCAAGCCGCCTGCATAATCCCAAAACCAACGAAAGTTAAAATGAAAGCGGTTTGGATTAAATGGTCGCTTAGTTGCCGGGCCAAGCCACATATCATAATTAACTCCTGCTGGTGCCGCACCATCGGGTTTCACTTCAATGTTTTTCATCCAACCTTGATAGGCCCAAGCTTTCACCGTTCTGATTTTACCCAACTTACCCGACTTAATAAAATTCAGCGCATCTACAAAATGCGGCATGCTGCGCTGCCACTGCCCTACCTGCACCGCTTTATTATATTTCTTCTGTGCAGCAACCATCACGTTGCATTCTTCTATAGAGTTGCCTATTGGTTTTTCAACATACACATCTTTTCCTGCTTCACACGCTTCCACCATTTGCAAGCAATGCCAATGATCGGGTGTACCGATGATGATTACATCCAAATCTTTATTTTCCAACATCTTTCTATAATCGTCATACGTTTTGGTTTGCATTCCATTCTTTGCTAACTCATACTTGCGGTAGTTCAAAACGTTGTCATCCACATCACAGAGTGCAGCAATATTTATTTCAGGAATTTTCATAAACGATGAAGTGTCAGACCACCCCATTCCGTTTACACCAATCACACCCACATTAATTTTATCATTGGCTGAAATTCCTTGTTTTATTTTAGCCAATGCTTCCCATGGCAATGCAGTAGCTATTCCAGCACCGGCAAAAGCCTTTGCTGAGGTTTGAATAAAAGATCTTCGCGTAGTCATGATTATTTAATAAATATTTAGATTAAATTCCTTTTAGTGTGAAGTATTAGAATCGATTGTAAGTCGCTTAATCATTTCAGAACTTAGGGTTTCAGCATATACACCATAGGCATCTATCAAAATTCCCTTAACGCCTGTGCTTGATAGGATAGCAAATAAAATTGAACTATCGCTAGGATTGGTCATGCCTTCAAAGCGATGCACTTCATCTACATGAAACTCGGTTGGCCGCAATTGAAGATTAAGAGGTTGGCACTCAATCCACTCAGTTCGCAAATTAAAATCCATGGTGTAACCACGGCTCTTTAAATCCTTCATCGCTTCGGTCATTGTTTCAAAGGCTTTCATAAGACATTACTATTGAATTTCAAGTTACTCCGTCTGTATTGAAATAAAAAGCTAATTTTAGAATTCGGTCATAAGATATGAAAAGAATCTTTCTTATTCTGTTCAGCACATTGCTCCTGCTTTCATGCTCTTCCTCAGGAACGAAAGTAGTGAAACCTCGAAACTATAAAATGTGGTCGAAAGGAAACCGCTATGTAATTGATATTCCGGTTGGCAACCGACACATTAGAATGTTTGAGCGAAAGCGAACGAAGGTGGTAAGAATGAAATAATAATTTACAATTGATAACGTACGATTGTAAATTATTCATTGTCAACTATCAATTAACTCAGTCCCTTCAACACCATCTCAACATTTTTTCTAAAGAAGAATTTAACCGGACTGAGCTGCTGGATATGAGCTGTAATAACTGATCCATAAAAAACAGCAGTCAACAGATTAGTTAAGTCGCGGGTGGAGGCCGATTTGGTGATTTCTTTTTTGAAGATGGCTTCGAGCGTGAGCTTTTCAAACATCTGATCTAGTGATTGAATTTCTACCAGGTGAATGTCTTTTATTTCAGGAAACAAGAGTCGCTTCTCTTCAGCCTTTACAGGAAAGGGTTTGGGCGCTCGTTTCAAATCAGCCAGGTAGCCAAATAAACTTAGAATAATACCCGGATGGGTTTCGCAATCTTCAGCCAGTTTATCGAACAAATACGTGATGCCGGTAATTCCTTCTCTCGGCTTATCACGAAATTCTACGGCACGTTTTAGACACCATACCCGGAAGAAGTAGAGTAGAATATCTTCCTTCTGTGGAAAATATTTAAACAAAGTCACTTTCGAGATTTTTACTTTAGAACAAATCTCTTCTATGTATAAATCGTCAAATGATTTTTTACCTATCAGTCGAATCGTATGATCAAGTACACTCAATTTAAGGCGGGCTGCTTTTTCTTTTCTCAGGCTCATGGCATTCTTCGTGCGGAAGTAATACATTTAGAGTCATAAAACCAACCCCTTACTCTATGAAGTGCATCTTTGTTCTTTTGTTGGCTGTTATAGTCCTCGCTTGCCAAACATCTAAAAAAGAAAAAGTAATTGGACTAATTGCCGATTCGGCCATGGTCGTTACGGCACATCCGCTTGCCTCACAAGTTGGTGTTGACATTATGAAGAAAGGTGGCAATGCAGTGGATGCCGCAATTGCAACCCAATTTGCATTGGCCGTTGTGTTTCCAGCTGCGGGCAATATTGGTGGTGGTGGTTTTATGGTGGTCCGGCTTGCTGATGGCACGGTAGCTTCACTCGACTTCCGCGAAAAAGCTCCCGGCAAGGCAACTACCAATATGTATTTGGATTCAGCTGCAAATGTTATTGAAGGTTTAAGTACGCAAGGCCATCTCGCTTCAGGTGTGCCTGGTTCAGTTGACGGCATGGTGGAAGCTCACAAGAAATATGGCACTCTTCCCTGGAAGGATTTAGTGCAACCCGCTATTGATTTGGCATTGAATGGATTTACACTTTCCGAACGCGAAGCCAGTTGGTTTAATGAAATGAAGGAAGATCTTTTAGAGTTCAATACTGTTAAACCGGAATTTCTTCTGAGAGCTAATTGGAAAACTGGGGACTCTATAAAATGGATTGAATTGGGTCACACGCTTGAACGGATTCGGGATGAAGGCCGGGCTGGCTTTTATGAAGGTAAAACGGCTGAAGATTTGGTTGCGGAAATGAATCGAGGCAAAGGATTAATTTCGCTTGAAGATTTAAAAAATTATTCCAGTATCTGGCGCGAACCGATCGTTGCCAACTATAAAGAGTATAAGGTAATTTCCATGCCGCCATCCTCAAGCGGTGGTGTATGTCTCATTCAACTTTTAAAATCTGTAGAACCTTATCCAATGAAATCGTGGGGGCATAATTCACCAGAGGCAATCCACTTGATGACAGAAGCTGAGCGAAGAGTGTATGCCGATCGGTCAATTTACTTAGGCGATCCTGATTTTTATAAAGTTCCGATAAAGCAAATGATTGATGATCAGTACAACGATGAACGAATGAGCAGCTACAATCCTAACCAAGCAACTCCAAGCTCAGAAATAAAGGAAGGAAAAATTGCAGGTTATGAATCGGAAGAGACCACGCACTTTTCTATCGTTGACGCAAAAGGAAACGCGGTGGCAGTAACCACTACAATTAATGATTGGTTTGGTTCACATATTATTGTGCCGGGTTCAGGTTTCTTTCTTAATAATGAGATGGACGACTTTAGTTCAAAACCTGGCGTGCCAAATATGTTTGGCGTAATTGGTGCCGAGGCCAATAAAATTGAACCAAACAAACGCATGCTTAGCGCGATGACTCCTACCATAGTAGAAAAAAATGGCAAACTATTTATGGTTGTAGGTACACCCGGTGGCTCAACGATTATTACTTCTGTGTTTCAGGTTATCTTGAATGTAACAGAACATGGCATGAGCATGCAGGAAGCAGTTAATGCAAAACGAATTCACAGCCAATGGCTACCCGATGTGGTTATTCCTGAAAGCGGTGCCATCACAACAAAAGATAGTTTAAAATTAGTAACCATAGGCCACAAGTTTACTCCGCGCAAAGCTATAGGTCGTGTTGATGCTATTTTAGTTTTGCCTGATGGAAAACTTGAAGGTGGCGCGGATAACACACGCGGTGATGATAAGGCAGTAGGGTATTGAGTTATTAGCCACAGATTCACAGATTATTGTTAATTCTAAATACAATGGCTATACATTCCCATTATTAGAATGGAAGAGGAAGAATTCATAAACCCAAAAGACTTACCTATCTATAAAAAGGGTCGAGAGATTTTTGATGTTGTGCATCAAATCGCAGAATTAATTCCTGATGATAATGAACACCTACAAAGTGTAAAGGGATTTATGATTGCTGATGCTGCTCAGCTCACTGTAAAAATTGCAGGCGCTACGAGAGTTGGGCTATACGACATGAAAATGGAAGCTGCAACAATTATACGGAAAGCTGCCAACGATTTGATGGTACAAAATCACGCTTTGGAAATGTTTGGATTTAAAGAGCATCATTACTTTCAAATAGTAAGGGATTTGCTTGATGAATACAGGCTACTATTTATTGAATGGGTGAAAGCATTCGATCCATGGGATTATCAGATTGATCGCTGGGGATTATTTAATCCACCTGGAGTGGGACCTTTTGACCACGACCCAGATGATGACATTCCGTTCAATGAAGATTTGTTGGATGATAGCTAGGAAATTAAAGAGCCACAGATTCACAGATAAATCAGTGAATCTGTGGCTAATGCATTACATCTGTCCCCCTGCCTGAATCTTCTTCGCCACTGCTTGCACCTCATCCAAAACCCGGAGTAAATTACCACTCCAGAGATTTCCAATTTGTTCTTCCGTATAGCCGCGCTTAACAAGTTCGAGTGTTACATTAAATGTTTCTGAAGCATCGTTCCAACCATACACACCACCACCGCCATCAAAATCGGAACTAATACCTACATGCTCCAATCCAATTTTCTTAACTAAGTAATCGATGTGATCGACAAAGTCGGCAACATCGACAGGCGGAGCAACTGGATTTACTTCTTTTTCAATTCTATCCTTTGCCTTATCTCTAATGGCGAGGTACCCTTTGTAATAAGTTTCTCTCGCATCATCTGTTAAGCCTCGCATGGCAGAACGTTCCAGCATCTCAAAGCCTTCTGTTTCCGCAACTTCAGCAATAATAGCTTCAGCTTTTTCAGTGTAGGCTTTATTCTTCTCAGTATTCACATAACTTTTAAAAGCTACAGCTTGCACAACACCGCCTTTTTCTTTTAGCAGCATCAATTGCTCATCATCCAGGTTTCTGCTTACATCATTAAGAGCTCGAGCTGATGAATGAGATGCAATGATTGGAGCTTTTGACAAGCGCATCATCTCCATATTGGCAGCTTTCGATGGATGCGATAGATCAACCATAATACCCCACTTGTTCATTTCCCTAATCACTTCACGACCCAAGTCACTGAGTCCGTTATTAAGCCACACGCTATCACTTTCGCCTGTGTTTGAATCCGCCAACTGACTATGGCCATTATGCGCTAACGACATATAACGGGCACCTCTTTCCTGAAATTCTTTTACTCGCTTGATATCCAATCCAATCGGATAACCATTCTCCACGCCTATCATCGCTACTTTCTTGCCGGATGCAACAATCCTGCGAACATCATCCGATGTAAGCGCCAATTCAATTTTATCAGGCGCAATATCTTCGCATAGTCTATGAATAGCCTTGAATTTATCATCAGCATTTTCATACGCTTTTTCATAACCTTCCTTTGTCAAGTCACCTTGCCCGGTGTAAACAATAAACCAGGCTACATCCAAACCACCTTCAATCATTTTAGGTAGGTTTACTTGCGATGAAAGTCGCTGTGTATAATTTGTTTCCTGGGTGAAATTAGTAGTATTGATGTCGTCATGGGTATCGAGCGTGATCACACGTTCATGAATGCCTTTTGCTTTTTCAAGTAATTCGGCTTCGGTAAGCTCAGCCGCTTCTTTTGGAGACCCGCACGAGATTGCCAATAGAGATAATGCAAACAGAGTCAATAGTTTCATTGGAATAGGTTTAAGGAATGAATCTAAAAATATAACCTTACCAATTAAGCCTATTGTAAAATTATGTGAGCGGCAATCAATTCTTCAAAATCCGAAACTCAACACGCCTATTTAGCCTTCGTGCTTCCTCAGAATCATTTGTAGCAATGGGCCTTGCGCCTCCATAACCTTTCCCCTTTATTCTGCGATGGTTGATACCTTTAGAAATAAGGTAGGATTTAATTTTATCAACTCGCTGCTGCGAAAGTTCTTGGTTCTTTTTCATATCGCCCCGGTTGTCGGTGTGGCCTTCGAGAGCTATCACAACCGAAGAGTTTGAATTCAAAAAATCAACCACCACATTTAACTCATTGTAGGATTCTACTAGCAGATTTGTTTTGCCTAATTCAAACAACACGCTTTTTAAATTCACTACGGCTCCGACTTCTACAGGCTGAAGTTTGAAATTCATTTCAAGGGCGTTCATCTCAAACGTATGAATATCCAATCTTTCTGAAATGTTAACAAACGCTTTTGCATCTACCTCTATAGAATAAATTTTAGTTGATGGAACAATAAGTGTATAGCTGCCATCGCGGTTGCTGGTGGTTGAATACAATGAATCTGCCTTGAACAGTATTCTAGCCAGCACACCTTCCCCTGTTTTAGAATTAGTTACTATACCGGTAATTTTTACTTTCTGATCCGATAAGGTATAGGTTTCGCGTTTTACTTCAACTATTTTTAATACCGTATCAACAGGGAGTGTTGTTGAAAGACTATCATTAATAATTCGAATATCACCATAGCCATCGCTATTCTGCGTTGAGGTATAAAGAGCGAATTTTTGAACATTATATCTTCGAAAAAATAATTCTCGCCCTTCCGAATTAATGACCGGCCCCAAGTTGACGGGTGTTGACCAGTTCGTCCAGCTATCATCTAACCGAACAGAAACATAAATATCAAAACTCCCCAACCCACTGCGTCTGCCATTGGAAGCAAAATAAAGTTGTCGTCCATCAGCCGATAAGGTCGGACTGCTTTCCTGAAAATTGGTGTTGATGTTACGCCCTAAGTTGACAGGTTCAGTCCACTTGCCAGAGCGAATCAAACTAACGTAAATATCTTCTGCACCGATTGTATTATAAGACTCCGCAGCAAATACAAAGAACTCGTTGCTCCATTCACCAGTTAAGAATGAAGAACGATTCATAAAATAAGGAATAGAAATATTTTGTGGAGTGGACCAACCTGTACCTGTGTTTCTCGAAATAGAAATTCCCTGTGTTCGAATCGGTTCTCCATTATTCGAGTAATGGCTTAATAAGTATAATTCATTTCCATCCATGCTAATACCCGCTACACCATTATAATCCCGATTGTTCAGCACAGAACCTGCATGAACGGGAGCCGACCAGGTATCGCCCAATTTTATAGACATCCAGAT
>JBBSBG010000149.1:0-7475 GCA_038251495.1 Cytophagales bacterium | reverse complement strand
TGTAAAAAAGCTGGGATTGGTTTTGCATTTCACAATCACACCAAAGAGTTTGAACGCGTAGAAGGAAAACTCCCTTATGAAATGTTTTTATCTCAAATCAGTCCTGACATCATGAAGATGGAACTTGATCTTGCATGGGTTACTAAATCTGGTACCGATCCGCTCGAACTTTTCAAGAAACATCCTGGTCGCTTCCCTTTATGGCATGTTAAAGATCTGGATCGGGTTACTCAGCGTCCGGTTGAAGTAGGCACAGGCTATGTAGATTTAAAACGAGTCTTTGATAATTCGGAGGCAAGTGGACTACAGTACCTATTTGTAGAGCAAGATGCTGCACCCGAGCCTCTAGCAAATATTGCTACGAGTTACGCCAACGTTCAAAAGTTTTTTCAATAATTAAGGGTATCCGGCACTATCAAAAGTCAGATAATTATATTGTCTGACTTTTTTGCTTTTACATGATGGTGCAGGATGGTAGATTATCACGAATAAGTTAATTTTAACTTCGGCTCTAACTCGATTTCATGCAGATAATTTTGGGTGTACTATTTCACTTCATTGGCGGCTTTGCTTCGGGCAGTTTCTATATGCCCTTCAAAAAAGTAAAAGGTTGGGCGTGGGAAAGTTATTGGATTGTTGGTGGAATCTTTTCCTGGTTAATTGTTCCACCATTGGCCGCCTGGCTTACCTTACCGGGATTCTCAGAAATAATTAAAGGCGCTTCGGCAGCTTCTATTCAGTATACCATTCTATTCGGAGTCCTCTGGGGTATTGGCGGACTTACTTACGGCCTTGGAGTTCGCTACTTGGGTATGTCGCTCGGCAATTCAGTAGTGTTAGGCTTTTGTTCTGCCTTTGGGGCGATTGTTCCATCAATCTATTATGCCATTGTTCCAACCGATGGAAAAACCAGCATCATTGAAATGATGACAAATTCATGGGGGCAGGTTGTGCTGCTAGGCGTTGCTCTTTGTCTACTCGGTATCTACATCAGCGGTCGCGCTGGTGTGATGAAAGAAAATGAATTACCAGATGAGGAAAAGAAAAAAAGTGTTGCTGAATTCAATTTAACAAAGGGACTTTTCGTAGCAATTGCTTCTGGTATCCTTAGTTCTTGCTTCAACTTTGGTATTGAGGCGGGTAAGTCAATGGCTGAAACGGCTGTGAGTATGGGATTAAATCCGCTATTCCAAAATAACGTGACGTATGTCGTATTACTGTGGGGTGGGTTAACGACCAACTTTATTTGGTGCATGGTTTTAAATTATCGCAACAAAACATTTGGTGATTACACAAATAAGAAAACTCCACTTACGGCTAATTATATCTTCTCAGCGTTAGCAGGCACAACCTGGTTCATGCAATTTTTCTTTTATGGAATGGGTGAAAGCAAACTTGGCAATGGTGCAAGTTCATGGATTCTTCACATGGCTTTCATTATATTGATTGCTAATGGATGGGGAATTTATTTAAAGGAGTGGAGCGGGGTAAGTAAAAAAACAAGAACAACAATTATACTGGGCATCGTTACCATTATAGTTTCAGTATTAGTAGTTGGTTATGGAAATGCGATTAAATAGTCACAAGCTACAAGCTTCAGGCCACAAACAGTGCTTGAAGCTTGCGGCCCGCAACTTGAAGTAATAAATAAAAAACAAAAAATGACAAAGCAATTCAAACACGTAAGTTATCTCTGGGATGAAGCCAAAGCAGCCGCATTAAAGGGAGATGAAGTTGGACTTTTAATTTATCGGTCAAACCTATTAGGTGCCGATTTGCGATTGACTAATTATGGCGGTGGTAATACCTCGTGCAGAGCCATGGCCAAAGATCCCATTACTGGAAAAGAAACTGAGGTTATGTGGATCAAAGGATCAGGTGGCGACATTGGTACATTGAAAAAAAGCGGACTTGCTGCGCTCTATCTTGATCGCTTGAGAAGCTTAACCAATGTTTATCGTGGCCTTGAACACGAAGACGAGATGGTTGAACTTTTCAATCATTGCATTTACGATCTTGCTTCAAAGGCTCCGTCTATTGATACTCCACTCCACGGATTTCTTCCTTTCAAACACATTGATCACTTGCACCCGGATGCTGCTATTGCAATCGCGGCCGCAAAAGATGGAAAGAAGATCACACACGATTTATTCGGAGGTAAGATTGGTTGGGTGGAATGGCAACGACCAGGTTTTGATCTTGGATTAAAACTTAAAAAATGCCTGGACGAAAATCCGGGAATCATTGGCATCATGCTTGGCTCGCATGGATTATTTACCTGGGGTGATACTGCTTATGAGAGTTACATCAATACATTAGAAGTAATTGAGAAGTGCGCAGAATACCTGGAACAAAATTACGGAAAGAAACGCGCGGTGTTTGGCGGTGCAACTATTAAATCGCTTGCTAAAGAAGAAAGATTAAAACAAGCAGCTTTGTTGGCTCCTACCCTACGCGGACTTTGCTCGAGTAATAACCGAATGATTGGTCACTTTACAGATGATGATCGAGTGCTTGAGTTTACAAACTCGAAAGATCTTTCCAAGCTTGCACCAATGGGTACCAGTTGCCCAGATCATTTTTTGAGAACCAAGATCAGTCCTTTGGTTTTAACTCTTGCTCCTGGTGAGAATTTGATTGATGCAAAGGCAGTAAAAGAAAAGCTACTTCCTGCTTTTGAGGCCTATCGAAAAATGTATGCCGATTATTACAATACGTGTAAGCATACTAATAGTCCGGCTATTCGTGATGCCAATCCGGTTGTGATTCTTTATCCGGGTGTCGGCATGTTCACCTTCGCGAAAGACAAACAAACTGCACGGGTAGCCGCTGAGTTTTACATCAATGCTATTAACGTAATGAAAGGAGCTGAAGCAATTTCAGAATACACATCCTTACCCAGACAAGAAGCCTTCAACATTGAATATTGGTTGCTTGAAGAAGCTAAGTTGCAACGAATGCCTAAACCTAAACCATTGACTGGGAAGGTAGCTTTGATAACGGGCAGCGCAGGTGGCATCGGCAAAGGCATTGCCAAAAAGTTTGTTGAGGAAGGAGCTTGCGTAATTATAAATGACAATGATGCAGACAGGCTTGCCAAAGCAGATAAGGAGTTCAAGACTAAATATGGTAAGGATACTTTCTCATCTGTATTGTTAGATGTTTTAAAATCAGAAAACATAAATGAAGCTTTTGACAAAACAGCTTTGGCCTTTGGTGGTGTTGATATTGTTGTGAATTGCGCGGGTATCTCCATCTCCAAACCATTGGAAGATCACACCGAAAAGGATTGGGATTTGCTTTATGATATTTTAGTAAAGGGTCAGTTCCTAGTTACTCAACGTGGTGTTGAAATTATGCGCAAGCAAAATATGGGTGGCGATGTAATTAACATCGTAAGCAAGAACGCCCTCGTCAGTGGGCCTAACAATGCTGCTTATGGATCTGCGAAAGCAGCACAAATGCATTTAAGCCGATTGAATGCCGCAGAACTTGGTGCTGATAAGATTAGAGTTAATGTGGTTAACCCGGATGCAGTAATCTCAGATAGTAAAATCTGGGAAGGTGCTTGGGCAGAAGGTCGCGCGAAAGCGTATGGAATTAAAGTAGAAGAGTTACCGGCTTACTATGCAAAACGCACCTTGTTGAATGAAATGATTTTGCCTGAAGATATTGCCAATGCATGCTTCGCCTTTACCGGTGGGTTGTTGAATAAATCAACGGGTAATGTTCTGAATGTAGATGGCGGAGTAGCGATGGCTTTTGTCAGATAGCGAATAAATTGAACCACTAAGACACTAAGTTCACTAAGAAGCACAAAGAGATTCGTGATGCATTGAGTCTTGGTTGTTCAAAACCTAAATAATGAAAAGATTTGCCTTTAAAATGAAACTGCACCCCGGCCAGGAAGCTGAATACCTGCGTAGGCATGATACTTTGTGGCCAGACCTTAAACAGTTATTAAAAGAAACTGGCATCGAAGATTATTCAATCTTTCTTGATGAAGAAACTAATTTTCTTTTCGGAGTATTGAAAGTTGAAAATCCTGAATTGATGGACAAACTACCTGAACATCCGGTAATGAAAAAGTGGTGGAACTACATGAAAGATATAATGGATACTAATCCTGATAATTCGCCAGTGAGCATTTCATTGAAAGAAGTTTTTTATCTTGAGTGAATTCTTGAACCACTAAGTCACTAAAAACACAAAGAAGCACAAAGGCTTAGTGAAACTTAGGGTCTTCGTGACTTAGTGATTAAAAATAAAAGCTCATTATGTACGACAAACTTTCAGAAAGAGAAGAATATCTTGCTACACAAATAGTGGATATCGCCATAAAAATACGTAGAGCACTTGGGCCAGGATTACTGGAAAGTGTCTATGAAAAATGTTTCGAGTATGAACTGATAGAAAGGGGTATCAATTATCAAAGACAAAAAGAAGTACCCATAATTTACGAATCATTAAAAGTTGAGGATGGATTAAGATTAGACTTACTTATTGATAATCTTGTTATAATTGAGTTGAAAGCACAAGAGAACTATCATCCAGTTTGGGAAGCTCAGTTATTGAGTTATTTGAAACTGACAAATAAAAGACTAGGCATGTTGATTAACTTTCACGTGCCATTAATGAAGAATGGAATTAAAAGATTAATACTATAAACTTGAACCACAAAGTCACAAGGACACCAAGTAACACAAAGAGTTTCGTGCAACTTAGAGCCTTAGTGCCTTAGTGGTTCAAAAAAAACTTATCTATGAAAATTGATAAAATTCAAATCGAAAAACATAACAACAAACTTTACTCCGGCCATCAAAAAAAAGTAAAGCAACTCACGAACGAGTTTCCTAATGCCAATCGTGTAATCAACAAACTGGTTGATTTTCAAATTGCCATTCCGAGTTGGGCGTTGGGTACAGGTGGCACCCGCTTTGGTCGGTTTTCGGGAGGCGGTGAACCTCGTAATCTGGAAGAGAAAATTAGCGATGTAGGGCTACTTCATTCGTTGAATAAATCTAGTGGCGCCATCTCATTACACATTCCTTGGGACATACCTACAAGTGCCCGAAAGATAAAAACGCTGGCAGCTGAAAACGGATTAACATTTGATGCAGTAAATTCAAATACATTTCAGGATCAGCCAAACCAAAAGCTTAGTTATAAATTTGGGTCACTTCAGCATGTAAATGCAAAAGTCAGGCAACAAGCCATTGATCATAACATTGAAGTGATTAAGCATGGAAAAGCATTAGGCTCCAAATCAATTACAGTTTGGTTGTCGGATGGGTCTTGTTTTCCGGGGCAGCTTAACTTTAGAAAAACATTCCAACGTACCTTAGAAGGATTACAAGAAATTTATGCGGCATTGCCGCGCGATTGGAAAATGTTTGTAGAGTACAAAGCATTTGAACCTAACTTCTACTCCATGACTGTTGGGGATTGGGGGCAATCTTATTTATATGCCAGCAAGCTAGGCCCCAAAGCATTTACATTAGTGGACTTAGGACATCACTTACCTAATGCCAACATCGAGCAAATCGTGTCGCTTTTATTAATGGAAGAAAAGTTGGGCGGGTTTCATTTTAATGATTCAAAGTATGGTGACGATGATTTGACTGTAGGTAGTATCAATCCCTATCAATTGTTTTTGATTTTTAATGAATTGGTTGAAGGAATGGATGCACGCAAAATGAATCATGCTAAAGATTTAGGTTGGATGATTGACGCTTCACACAACGTAAAAGATCCGCTCGAAGACTTACTGCAATCTGTTGAAGCAATTAAAATTGCATACGCTCAGGCGCTTTTAATAGACCGCAAAGAATTAAATCGCGCTCAGGAAAAAAATGATGTAGCAAGCGCGCAAGAAATTTTGCAACAAGCCTATCGCACAGATGTGAGACCGCTTGTGGCTGAAGCCCGACTTAAGGCAGGCGCTGCATTGGAACCTATTAAGCTGTTCAGAGATTTACAAGTACGAAAACAATTAGTTGCAGAGCGTGGATTAAAAACAGTTGCTACTGGTCTTTAATAAAAGCCACAAGCTTCAGGTTATAAGCTGCAAGCTTGAAGCCTGCAGCTTAAATCCTGTAGCCAAAATAAATATGAGAACATCCGTTATAGCCATCTTCGACATCGGTAAAACAAACAAAAAAGTTTTTTTATTTGATGAAGACTATAAGATAAGATTTGAAAAACCTGTTCATCTACCGGAGATTCAAGATGAAGATGGCTTTCCGTGTGAAGACATTCATGCCCTTACTCAATGGGTGCTTGATTCCTTTCAGGAGCTGCTTTCATTAAAAGAATTCGATATTAAAGCTGTAAATGTTTCGGCTCATGGGGCAAGTTTCGTTCACATTGATGAAGCTGGTAAACCTGTTGCTCCACTATATAATTATCTGAAGCCTTTTCCTGAAGAGTTAAAGAAAAAATTCTACGGAACGTATGGCGGTGAAGATGAATTTGCCCGGGTAACTGCTTCACCAGTTCTTGGTCATCTAAACTCCGGCATGCAGCTATATTGGCTTAAGTACGAACGACCGGAAATTTTTGAAAAAATAAAATATTCACTCCATCTACCAGAATACATCAGCTATTTATTCTCGGGTAAGCCAGCATCAGGTGTTACCAGCATTGGTTGTCATACTAACCTTTGGAATTTTACATCTAATCAATATCACACCTGGGTAGCCCAAGAAAAAATTCTTGAAAAATTTGCGCCTATAAAACCCTCCAATAAAGCTGAACTAACCAATAACAACTATAAAGTTGGCATTGGTTTACACGATAGTTCTGCCGCACTTATCCCCTATCTCCAATATTTTGCAGAGCCATTTATATTACTTTCTACTGGCACGTGGAGCATTAGCTTAAATCCTTTTAATCATTCTGTTTTAAAACCGGAAGAATTAAAGCAAGATTGTGTCAGCTACCTTAGTTACGATGGCCACCCTGTTAAAGCGGCACGCTTATTTGCAGGCCATATGCATGATGAAGCTGTGAAAAAAATATCGGAAAAATTCAACAAAAGTGAAGACTACTTTCAGCAGGTAAAGTATGACCCATCTGTGATTCAATCCATTTCTGATTTTAAATTTTTAGGAATTGATAACTTAAAAACATTTGAAATCGCCTATCATCAAATCCTGGCTGACTTAATACAAAAACAAAAAAAATCGACCGACCTGATTTTACAGGGCACAACTAAAAATCTTTACGTGGATGGAGGGTTTAGTAAGAACCCAATTTTTATGCAGATGCTGGCCAGGATTTATCCAACCGTTAAAGTCTTTGCAGCCGATTTACATCAGGCTACCGCGCTGGGAGCTGCACTTTCCATACATAATGAGTGGAATAAAAAAGAAAAGCCAAGTCAGTTAATCAATCTTGAGAAACAAAATATTGATTAGCCTTGATTTAATTATTAGCAGCGCCAGGTGTTGGTTTGGATAAATCTTTCCATGAAG
>JBBSBG010000148.1:0-7486 GCA_038251495.1 Cytophagales bacterium | reverse complement strand
GATCAGCGCAGTGCTGCTGCTAGGAAACTCATTGCCTCCGCTGGTTACATATAAATCCGTGTCGCCATCATTATCAGCATCAAAAAACAAACACCCACAATCTTCCGAAACCCGATCAACATCAAAAATATCTGTCTTTACCTTTTTAAAGTTGCCCTCGCTATTTTGAACATACAAACTTCCTGACTCATCGCGTGAACCGCCTACATAAATATCCTCTAACCTATCACCATTGACATCTCCCTTGCAAAGCCGCGGACCTTCGTTCGAAATCATGTGGTACAACAAACGGTCACGATCAAAATCATTGTAATCATTCTCAGCGTCAACATGAGGTAATGCGTTAACAACACCAAAGACTTTATTTACACTCAAAGGGCTCCTTGTTGGCATTTTCAGATTCATATGATCTGGTTCTACAATAGTATATAGAGAGTCAGAAATCAAATTATAAAATTTAGTAATATAGCCCGTTGGCCATATAATCTCAACTGAATCAGCCTTATTTGAATCTGCAATCGGAACGATAAGATTGTAATCAACAGAAGACATGAATCCCCTTGCCGGGCTAACTTCATAGAACGAAGTTCTACCCTCACTATAAACTAAAACCTTTGACCCTACTGCTTTTGTATTCTGCCCAACTCCTTTTAAGGCAAACGTAATAGATCTATAGTCTAATTCGTTACGATACAAAAAACATAGTTGATTTATATTAGAAACAACCAAATCTAAATCCCCATCAAGATCCAAGTCTGCATACGATGCTCCATTTGAAAACGAAGCTTGATTTATACCCCATTTTTCAGAGACTTGATTGAACTGAATTCCATCAATATTTTTCAGCATAAAATTTGAAATAGGTTCCGATGGAATCTTATCCACCAGCTCTTTTATTACCATCCCTTTGTCGCGAATAAGTCTTCTAACATTTGCGGGATCGGCTGTAAAATTAACGTAGTCTTGATCTGTGAGATCTTTGCCTATTCCATTTGCAATAAATAAGTCTTTCCAACCATCTCCATCAAAGTCAGCAGCCAAAGCGCCCCAGCTCCAATCACTGGCATCAAGGCCTGAAAGCCTTCCAATCTCTTGAAAATGTTTGTCGCCTGTATTTTGTTGATAGACATTTCGTGGAAATTGAAAATGATACCCATTTTCAGAACTTAATTTTTGCTTCTCCCATGATTCAAAAACTGACTTGGTTCTATACCTGTCTATTCTGCTGGGTAACATCTCTGTAACGATAATATCGGGCATTGCATCGTTGTTAAGGTCAGCTACATCCGCCCCCATCGAACCCAAACTAATAGAATCGAAGTAGTCTGTGAGTTGCTCCGCAAATGTTCCATCACCGTTGTTGATATAAAGATAGTCGCGCTCAAAAAAATCGTTCGACACATAAATATCCGGCCAGCCATCTAAATTTAAATCGCTAATAGATACTCCTAACCCAAAACCAATCTTACTTGAATAAATACCTGCCTGCGCAGTCACATCCACAAAATAACCATTGTCGTTTCTCAATAGTTTAGCACCCTGGTTACTCTCATCCGCGATGGTTCGTCTATTCTTTACCAAATCAAACCCTCCAATTGATTTTGTAGAGTTCGACAAAATATAGCAATCCAGGTCACCGTCTTTATCAAAATCAAAAAAAGCAGCGTGCGTGGAGAGTCCTAAAATGTCTAATCCATATTTTTTAGACTGCTCACTAAATGTCAAGTCTTGATTATTAATAAAGAGCTCATTGTGCCTGATGCCGCCATCAGTAGGCGCGGCTGATTTACAAACATAAATATCCAACCAACCATCTGAATTAATATCAACCATTACCACACCCGTTGACCAAACATTGCTGCATCGTGTGCCAGACAGGGTCGAGATATCTTTGAATTTAAAATTACCCCGATTTAAATAAAGTTGATTTTCAGTTTGGTTTCCGGCAAAATATAGATCTGGCAATCCATCATTGTTTATATCGCCAATGGCCACTCCGGCACCGTTATAAAAATTCTTGTTTGTGTAGGGGTTAAATTCTTCGGTGTACTCGATTCGGTTAATAAAATTAACCCCAGAGTAGTTATCATCAATCAGCGAAAACGATTTGCGATCCGTTTCTTCCTCACAACCAGAAAGGGCAACCAAAATTAAACTGGCTAAAAGGAGATTGCTTAAAAAAAAAAAATTCATTGGGCACAAAGGTAAGAAAGCAAGCCCTTGCGAGCCTGCTTTCTCAGTATTCTTTCCAATGTTATTGTTACCCTTTAATACCCGGGGTTTTGAGTAAGTGCTGGGTTAGCAATAATTTGTGGTGCAGGGATTGGGAAAATATTATACCTCGGATCAGAAGCACTTTTTTCCCACCAAGCAGCGTTATACTTTCCAAATCTTATTAAATCTTGTCTGCGTTTTGCCTCCGCAAAAAACTCACGGCCCAGTTCCTGAAGCAAAGCAGGACCTGGATATACGTCCGCTAAACTTCCGAGCGCTGAAAGGTCTTGGGCTGGAGCAAATGCCCGACCCCTTACCTGGTTAACTAAAGCTAGTGCTGTCGCATTTTGGCCTTTTCTCCAAAGTGCCTCTGCCTTCATCATTAGTACTTCAGCATACCGATAAATTGGAAAATCATTATCCAATGTGTTGCGTGCACCATTCTTGTACTGCCACTTACCTACCCGACCGCCTGCCTGGCGAAGAGCGTTGGGCGTTAATTCATTAAGTTGTTTTGTAAAAGTCAACGGCTGTCCGTCTGGATCAGCGCCTTCGGCACCAGTATCTAAAAGTCGTTGGCCTGACGCTGAGAATTGTGGACCCACAAGAATACTTTTCTTGCGATCGTCAGAGTCGTCATATGAATCATAAAATTCTTCGAGAGATGTATAGCCATTCCAAGGCTGATCTACCAAGTTGAAAGTTTTTTGACTTTCATAGTGAAGCGACATTTGATGAATGTTAAATCCCCCTGCAAACTTTTCATCGTAAGGAACTCCTAAAATAAACTCGGCAGCACCTGCGCCACCATTAGTTGATGAGAAATTTAGGAAATAATTACCCTCTAAACTGTATTTACCGCTATTAATAACCTCATCGCAGGCAGCAATTACCTTATCGAGATTAGCTACCGAAGGAGGATTTCCAGCCGTTGAGCTTGTGTAAATTCCAGAATTAAGATAAACCCGCGCCAAAAGAGTTTGAGCTGCATAAAAATTAAATCTTGCATAGGTAGACGCATCTTTTTCCTTGCTTAGTAAAGGTATATTAGTTGTCAATTCACTTACAACAAAATCATATACCTGCAGCCGTGTAGCTCGCACCGGATTAGGAGCCGCATCTTCAAAAGATGTAACCAAAGGCACTCCACCAAAATTGTCCATCAGTAGGTAATAAAAAAAAGAACGCAACACCTTAACCTCGGCTATTATTGGTCCGGAACCTTCTATGGTCGAAAATTGAGAAATCAATCTATTACACGTATTCACGCCTCTAAAAAGATCTGCCCACATGTTATTTATGCCTTCCCCTAGTGGAGTATAGGCGTGGCGGTGTGCAAATACCCACTGATTACCATCCAACCAATCGTTTCCCTTTACAGGAATCGCCATTTCATCGGTAGTAACTTCTTGGTAAGAAAAATATCCATTGTGACTACCCCAAAAATAAAGGATAGTATAAGCTGCAGCTAGTGCAGTAACTCGTTCTTCATCCGTCTTAAAAAAATTGTCTTGAGTAACCTGGCTATATAGTTTTTCGTCAAGGTTGGTACATGAAAAACTGATCAGGATAAGCAATCCAATCGATAAGAGTCTCTTCGTATTATTCAATGCTTTCATAATTATCGATTTTTTTATTTTAGAAAGTGAGATTTAATCCCGCTGTAATTGTGCGAGTTCTAACCCATGTATTTCGTCTATCAATTCCAGGAGATAATGGGTTATCGTTATCTTCTCTGTCCACATAACGAACCTCAGGATCAGCCCCTGTATATTTCGTTATCACAAAAAGGTTTTGGCCAGTAACATAAAATCTGAGTCTGGATATCAAGCTGTTAGGAGCTTTCGGAAGAGTGTAGCCAACAGTAAGGTTATCCAGCGTAACATAATCTGCCTTTTCTACATGAAGGCTGGAAAACCTTGGTGCATCAGTCAAGTTAGCGATGTCACGGGCAGACTCAACAACATTATAGCTGGTGATAGCCCCTGGCGCTTCATAAAACACTCTGTATTGGTTTACTATGCTATGGCCAAAAGCTGAGCGGATTTGAAAATTGAAATCAAAATTCTTATAACCAACTGAGGCATTCCAATTGAACGTAAATTTTGGAAGTCCTTGCCCTAACACCTTGAAGTCCTTCTCATCTATAATTGGATTGCCTTGAGCGTCTACATTCCCATCTAAGTTTTCAAAAATCCACTTGCCATCCTCACCAATACCCAACAGATTCGGGCCAAAGATTTCTCCTACCGGACGACCTTCTTTCACTCGAATCATAAAACTACTATTTTGCCCCGGTGATCCAACACCCGCTTGAAAACGCTCACCAGACTCGCCTAAGTTAAGAGACTTAATCTCAGTAGAAATGGTTGCTAAGTTTATACCCGTATTAACTACCCAATCGGACGTGTTCACTAACGCATAATTTAACGCCACCTCTAAACCACTATTCCTCAAATCCCCGCCATTTAACCAGGTTCTGGTTGCCAAGTTTGGTGGCACTGGAACTTGTTGAAACTGCAAGAAATCGGTTGTAACGCGATTAAAGTAATCGATGGAACCAGACAGGCGGCTGTTTAACATTGTAAAATCAAATCCAGCATTCCATTCCCCTTTCTTCTCCCAAGCTAAATCTGGGTTTGCATTAAACGTGGGCGCGTATCCTGGCACAAATTGTCCGTTCACTGGAAAGCTACCCGTTCTGCCATAAGTAAGCAGTGATAAATACGAATCGCTAGGTTGCTGCCCGGTTGCTCCATATCCTGCTCTAAACTTCAAAGCATTAACCAAAGGAATATCCACAAGATTGGAAATAGTAACGCCTGCGCTAACAGCGGGGAATAAACCCCACCTGTTGTTTTCTCCAAATCTCGTTGAGCCTTCGTAACGAGCACTTGCAGAAAGGAAATAGGATTCTTTATAATTCAGGTTTACCCGGCCGAAGAATGCAACCAACCTATTGTTATTTTTATAACTAAAAGCATTCGCAACCCCATTTGGAATATCCAAAGCAGAACCAATGTCATTGTAGGTGAATGCATCAGAAACAAAATTACCAGCAGAAATCCCAAACCCCTCGTTCGTAAAATCCTGAAAAGAATAACCAGCAAGGGCGGCAAGGTTCAGATCTCCAAAATTCTTATTGTAATTAAGGGTTGACTCGAATAAATCAAACTGAAATTTATTTGTTCTCCTAGATGCCAAACCTTTGTTTCCAAATCCAACAAACAAACTGTTTTTACTGAAATACTGGGCATACAACTCGTCCTCGCTTTGATTAGAATAATTTACGCCAAAACTCAAGGCATCTGAAATCTGGTAGGTAGCGCCCACGTTTAAGTTTAGGCGGCTGAATTGAGCCTCATTGGTATTTTGCTCTATTATGGCTACTGGGTTAAGAAAGTCAAACCGAGTTTCCTGGTAGTAACCGCCATATTGTGCAAAACCTGTCTCAGAACTCCTGATCGGAGCTGTTGGGTTGTAGATAGTAGCGTATCGGAATGCGTCATCAAAGCCTAAATTTGATTTGCGTGTGGACGAAACTATTTGAGCATTAATTGATAACTTATCGTTTAACGCCTTTTGAGTCAGGTTTAACCTGGTGTTCAAATTCTGAAATCCGGTGCCACGTTGAAGGCCGTCAATATCTCTAAAGTTAACAGAAGCCCGATAGGTGGTAGATTTAGTTCCGCCACCAAGCGAAAGTGCATGCACCTGACTTACAGCATTGCGCGTGATTTCCTTTAGCCAGTCTGTATCTGCGCCACGATCTCCGTCAGTAACACCAAGTTGAGCCGAAAAATCTCTGAACTCAGAGGCTGTTAACACAGGAATCCGCTTTGCAATGGACTCGACAGCCGCGTAAGCATTATAATCTACAGTCGTTTTACCAGCTTGACCTTTCTTGGTTGTAATCAAAATTACTCCAGCCGATGCTCTAGTGCCATAAATTGCAGCTGCTGAACCGTCTTTCAACACGTCCATTGAAGCGATGTCGTTTGGATCCACACTATTTAAAGCCGCGCCAATTACTCCATCGATAATTATAAGGGGTGACGAGTTAGCACCAACCGTAGAAAGACCTCTAAGTCTAATATTAAAACCTGCGTTAGGATTTGAACCTTCTCTAACAACTTGTAAACCGGCAACCTTACCAGCTAGCAATTGGGCCGGATCGTTAACGTTACCTTTGTTAAAACTTTCAGATTTAACACTTACTACCGATCCGGTTATTTCTTTCTTTTCTTGAGTACCATAGCCTACCACAACCACTTCACTCAAAGCGGTAATGTCAGATTCCAAAGAAACGCTGATAGAATTTTGAGAACCAACGCTTGCTTCTTGACTAGTATATCCAACGAAAGAAAAAACTAGCGTGGCATTAGCTCCAACACTGATTCTATAATTTCCATCAGCATCGGACACAGTTCCATTAACTGTTCCTTTTTCAAGGACGTTTACTCCGGGAATTCCTGAGCCGTCATCGGCTCCCGTCACCTTACCTGATACAGTTTGCTGGGCGAAACTCACGAGAGTTGCAAAAACCAGCAATACTGTCAGATACCTGCGAACAAACAGATACAAATTGGTCATACGTAATTGTTTAGGGTTTAATTGTTTTTATTTTAAGAGAACTTCTGAAATCAAATTTGTTAATTGCAATCAATTAAAAATGACTTCGCAATTCAATATTACCCTGTTTTTAGCAGTTCTCATGACCGGAGAGCGATTTTATTTAATAAAATTTACGGAAACGGTTTCGCAACCGTTTGCGCTAATTCAACTTCTTAGTTTTTCATTAAAAAATTAACATTCTATGAAATTTAATCAAGTAACGATTAAAGATATTGCCCGTGAATTAGGCATTTCACCATCAACCGTTTCAAGAGCGTTGAAAGATCATCCCGACATTAGTGTTGCCACAAAAAAAGCGGTCAATGAACTTGCCGAAAAGTTGAACTATCAACCAAATATTGTAGCCTTAAACTTACGTCAGAAAAAAACGAACACAATTGGCGTTATCATACCTGAAATTGTTCATTTTTTCTTCTCCACAGTCATTAGCGGAATTGAAGATGTTGCGTATACCGCAGGCTACAACGTAATTCTTGCCCAATCAAATGAATCGTATCAACGTGAGATTACTGATATGAAAGCTCTTTTTAACAGTCGGGTTGATGGTATGCTGCTCTCAATCTCAAGAGAAACAACTAATTTCGATCACATCGAATCCGTTATCTCTAAAGGGGTACCTATTGTATTTTATGATCGG
>JBBSBG010000147.1:0-7506 GCA_038251495.1 Cytophagales bacterium | reverse complement strand
TGCAGCCGCAACAATATCTTGAAAATGTAAGACTAACAACTGCGCTATTTCTTTGATGCGTAAGTTCCCAACTGTAATAAATACTAATTTGTAAGGCTTTCGGTTGAGTATAAATGAATGAAAGAAGTCTGTGCCTTTCGTTGTGACAATTCTATTTTCCTTTAGGGATATTTCCCTGATCGTTTCATCGGAGGTTAGATTTTTATAAGGAAGTTCTAGCGAATGAATACAATCAAATTCTGCTTCAATAAATAATTTTGTTAAAGTTGCTGGCAGTTGTGCATCAATCAAAAATTTCATTGCGCCATCGAATAGGAAATGCCTTTATTCTTAAGTACCTCGGTTGCGAAAGCAATGCAGGCCTTAATATCATCTCTTTCAAGATCAGGAAATGGTTCTAATATATCCTCCGAGGAATCTCCACCGGAAAGGTATTCTAAAATACTTTCTACAAGATATCGTGTATTGCGCACTGTTGGCTTTCCATGCCCGATTAGTGGATTGAGCGTGATGCGATCTGGAAGATTTGAGTCCATAGCTTAAAGGTAATTAAAATCAGTATATAGAATAAGTGGGCGCTTGAAATTCATCTTCCTTAATCGAACTAAATAAAAATCCACAAATTACTTTGGGATAAAAATACGTTGATTTCTGGGGCAGGGTATATCCACTGGCACAAACTTTCTTAACCTCTTCGATAGAAATCTCCTGCGTGATAATAGCCATCTGAGCCTCACTTCGAATTACTTTTGTGAGGCAATCAGAAAAACTACGATCGAAAGAAATGTTCTCTGATTTTCGTTGGTCTTTACCAGGTATTTCCAGAATTTTTTCAATAATAAAATAATGAAGAATGGTTAGGTCAAGAGCTTTTACTTCTTCAGGAAAATTCCATTTCATTTTTATAAATGATTCTGGCTTCAATCTGATTTTTAGGGTGCGATCCTTAAACAAAATCCCGAAGGCCCATTTCTTACCAACGATAATTTCGTTTAATGTATCGGCATCTTCAATTTCTTTTATCTCAAAGTCATCGCGCAGCTTTTCAATTATTTCATTTTCATTAAAATCTTTAAATCCGTGAAGCAGCCGGTGCGTTGGTAAAATACGAAGGTCATCCGCTTCTGTATTAGTCAAATACATTAAATGGAAATTGTACCCTTCGTTGCCTGTGTTATTAGGGTTTAGCGCTTTTTGTTTTTGCTTATATAACATAGAGCCTTCATAGCGATGATGTCCATCGGCCAGAATAATTGATTTGTCTTTTATTACATCAATAAACTTTTGAATGATGTTGGCATCCTGTATTACAGCAAGCACATCCCGCACACCCTGATAATCTTCACCCTCATAGATAGCAACCGTGATTGCCTCATCCATAAAGCGCTCAAGTTCATGTTCCGAATCGGTATATAATCCATGTGTTGGACTCACATTCAGTTCGGTCTTTTCAAGAAGCTCAATCCGATCATTTACGGATTTTGGAATGGTGTTTTCGTGACGAAGAATTACACGCTCATTCCAATCATAAGCCCGGATGTGACAAATAAAACCTTTGCGACAAAACTCCTTTGTGCTTCCGGCAAGTTTAAAATATTGATAGTAAACATAGATGGCAGGCAGCTTGTCTTGAACAATAACCCCTTCATTCTTCCAATTCTCCAAAAGTTGTCCTGCCTTATTAGCTGCATCCGAACCTTGTGGTACGGAAAGATGAATGGAATTATATGGATTTTGATACAAGGCATTACGCTGCCGATCAGAAACAACATCGAAGAGGGGAGATGTTAGCTCATCAATTTTTTGTTCTAAAGATTCGTTGTAACGCCACGCGCGGATCGGCTTTATTTCTGCCATCTGCTACACACGATTTTTTTTCCAGCGGCTGGTAGGAATAACAGTCTCCAATTTATTTTGGGCGGACTTAGCTTGATCTTTAACATAACTGGCTAATAAGGATGCAAGTATTTCCTCTTCTTCAACAGGCTCCGGTTTCAATGCTTCTGGTGTAAAGTATTTCTCCACAAATTTTGTATCAAAGTTACCTGAACGAAATGCTTCATGATTCATTACAAATCGGCAAAATCCCAGTGTTGTTTCAAGACCCGTAATTTCATATTCATCAATAGCGCGGATTGTTTTGCAAATAGCAAGCTCACGAGTTTCGTCATGGCAAATCATTTTAGCAATCATAGGATCATAATAAAAAGGAATTGCCATTCCTTGTTCAAAACCATCATCAACCCGAATACCATGACCTTGTGGACGTTTGTAGGTCTTTAATGTGCCAATATCTGGAAGAAAATTGTTAGCCGGGTCTTCCGCATAAACCCGAACCTCAATAGCATGACCTCGTATTGTCAGATCTTCTTGCTTGAATGGAAGTTTGTCACCTTCGGCAACGCTGATTTGAAGCTTTACTAAATCCAATCCGGTAATTTGTTCTGTTACCGGATGCTCTACTTGCAGTCGGGTGTTCATTTCCAGAAAGTAAAAATTCTTGTTTTCATCAACAATGAATTCAACCGTGCCTGCATTGTAATAATTAGCAGCCTTGGCGACATTCACTGCCGCTTCGCCCATTTGTTTTCTAAGTTCCGGTGTTAATAGAGCTGACGGAGCTTCTTCAATTACCTTTTGATGCCTGCGTTGAATAGAGCATTCGCGTTCAAAAAGATGTACTACATTTCCATGTTGGTCTCCAAAGATTTGAAATTCAACGTGACGTGGTTGCGTTACATATTTTTCAATAAATACTGAGCCATCGCCAAAAGCGGAAGTAGCTTCGCTAACAGCTCGGTCCATTTGATTTTCAAAATCACTTTCTTCATCTACAATTCGCATCCCCTTGCCGCCACCACCTGCACTTGCTTTGATTAGAATTGGATAGCCAATTTCCATAGCTATTTTTTTGGCCGCTTTGATATCAGAGATGGGTTCGGATGTGCCCGGTACAAGTGGAACATTGAACTTAGCAACAGCAGCTTTAGCGGCCAGCTTGCTACCCATCAGCAGAATTGACTCAGGGGAGGGGCCAATAAATATTAATCCCGCATCGCGAACATGAGCCGCAAAATCTTCATTCTCCGAAAGGAAACCATAACCCGGATGAATAGCGTCTGCATTGGTTTGTTTTGCAGCAGCGATGATTTTATCCATCACTAAGTAAGATTGTGCAGATGGCGGTGGACCAATACAAATAGCTTCATCCGCAAAGCGAACATGAAGCGCATTTCTGTCGGCCTCGCTAAATACGGCAACAGTTTTAATTCCCAGTTCTCGGGCACTACGCATAATCCGCAGCGCGATCTCACCACGATTAGCAACTAATAATTTTTTGATTTTTCGCATAGAGATTGTTAGGACTTAAATGGATTTATAAATGAAAGTTCTTCTATTTTGCGAAAGTCATTTTCATTTCTCGTAATTAGTTTACAATTGTAAATGATAGCGGTTGCAGCTATAATAGCATCAGGCAATTTTGTTTTGTACTTCCTTCTTATTTCGATTGTTTTTACAACGATTTCATCTGAAATCGGCAAAATGATTGAATCATCTATAAAATTTTCTATCAAGGAAGATTCTTCATCCCAGCAAAGAAGTTCTATTTTAGAGATTAGCGATAGCTGTGCTATTTGTTTTAAGACTTTTCTCAAGAACAGAGAAGCATTCTTTGTTAATAACCCTTGAAGCAGATATACTGCAATGTTTGAGTCTAGGATAAATCCCGATTCCATTCTTCTCTCAAGAATTTTAGTTTACTATCCACCTCTTTTTTCGAAAGATCACTTTTCAGCTTCCCATAGAATTTGGTATAATAGTCGACTTCAGATTCTTCAACCATAGATATAGGGTCTTTAGCAGATAGAATAATAAGTTCTACTTGTTTGCCATTATATCCCGCAGGCATCTCTACTTTCAAGAGATTATCCTTCACAAGCACAATTTTTCGGATCGCTTCCAATCTCTCCAAAGATAGTGTTTATTCAATTGCTCCTAATCTATTTAAATTTCCCACGAGTATGTAATTTTAAAGTGCTCATGATTAATTGGTAATGACTTTTTTCTTATTTTTGCGGCAATTTTAGCTGATAATCAGTAGCTAAGGCTTTGAAAATCAGACAATCTAAAACCCACATAAACTACCTATTACGATGGTTGACTTATTTTCAAAGTTGCGAATGGAGGCGGGTCCGCTTGCCAAGTATTCTCATTTACCTGATGATTATTTTTTCTTTCCAAAATTGGAAGGAGATATAGGTCCACGAATGAAATTTGGAGGAAAAGAAGTTTTGAATTGGAGTTTGAATAACTATCTCGGATTGGCCAACCATCCTGAAGTAAGAAAAGCTGATGCCGATTCTGCGGCTGAATATGGTCTTGCTTCGCCAATGGGTGCGCGCATGATGTCTGGAAATTCGGTGCATCATATCGAATTTGAAAAGCAACTTGCTCAGTTTGTGATGAAAGAGGATGCCATGCTCCTAAACTATGGCTATCAAGGTGTTCTGTCAGTTATAGATGCCTTGGTTGATCGCAAGGATGTAATTGTTTATGATTCAGAATCACATGCTTGTATTATTGATGGTGTGCGCCTGCACATGGGTAAACGTTTTGTGTATCCGCATAACAACATGGAGAACCTGGAGAAACAACTTCAACGTGCAACCAAACTTGCTAATGAAACAGGTGGCGGAATATTAGTTATCACTGAAGGTGTTTTTGGAATGTCTGGAAACATGGGTGATTTAAAAGGAATTGTTGAACTGAAAAAGAAGTACAATTTTAGATTGTTGGTGGATGACGCCCACGGATTTGGCACCATGGGCGCAACTGGCGCAGGTGTAGGCGAGGAGCAGGGCGTTCAAGATCAAATTGATTTGTACTTTTCTACGTTTGCTAAATCAATGGCCAGTATTGGTGCTTTTATAGCTGGCGATAAAAACATACTAAAGTATTTGCGCTATTCGGTGCGTTCTCAGATTTATGCTAAATCGTTACCCATGCCCTTGGTTATTGGTGGAATGAAACGGCTGGAATTGGTGAAGAAGCATCCGGAAATGCGTGCCGACCTTAAGAAAATTATGGCTGCCATTAAATCAGGGTTAAAGGACAGAGGGTTTAACATTAACCCAACACAAACTCCACCAACTCCGGTTCTCTTCAAAGGTGGGGTTGGCGAGGCTGCTAATATGTCGATGGATTTAAGGGAGAATTATGGCATATTCTGCTCGGTGGTTATCTACCCGGTAGTGCCAAAAGACGTAATTATGTTCAGAATTATCCCTACGGCAGCCCATACGCTGGCAGATGTGGAAGAAACGCTAAATGCCTTTTCTGCGCTAAAAACGAAGCTTGACAGCGGTTTTTACAAGAAAGAGGAACTTGTTTCGGTTACCAAATTCTAATAAAATGGGTTTTTAGCTTGTTTTTAGACGTTTTTGCTTAAATTGGCACAACGAATTTTAAATCTTAAACCAAAACATCCTATAAAAATGGAAAAATTTGAAGCACTAAAGTCTCTGATTGCATCACTTGAAGGCGATGCAGATAAGTTTTACAACAAAGCAAATAGCGCTGCCGGAACCCGGATTAGAAAAGGCATGCAAGACCTTAAAAATGCTGCTCAGGCAATCCGTCAGGAAGTTCAAGAATTAAAGAACAAGGAGCAGTAATCCTTTTTGGATGAAGAAAATTAAAGGCTGGATCGTTTGATTCAGCCTTTTTTGTTTTCAATTATACCATGTCGTTGTTACCCTCTTAAATTCTCGCCTTTACACATCTTTTCAGCTCTTATTTCAACTTACGTTTGATTACTAAATCATAATGCTTATGCTTTGAAAGCAAGTTAAATATGATACAATCGATGAATACATTTCATTGTTTCCATTGAACGTGCAGGATCTTTTGATTTCTGTTTTTCTTACGATAAAGAAAGTGGTACCAAAATCAGAAGAAGCAATTAACTATGGTATTCCAACTCTGAAATTGAACGGCAAGAATCTGGTTCATTTTGTCGGATATGAAAATCATAAAGGATTCTATCCTGGGAGCAAAGCAGTTTTAAAGTTTACTAAAGAGATTGCCAGCTATAAAAGTGCGAAAGGGTCAATTCAATTTTCCATTGATAAGAAAATGCCATTGACGCTCATAAGTAAAATTGTAAAGTTCGCTGTGGCTGAAAGTGAACTTCGAGCAAAGAAGAAGACGATTAAATCAAAAAAATATAGCTGAAAATTTACTCGGCTTCAGCGGAGCGGCTGGCAGGCTATTTTAAATAATTTCAAAAAGTATGTTGAGAGTCTCTAATAATCAACATTGTAAGTTTACTAAATCAAAAACTTTTAGAAAGTTTATTGATCTTATCTTTTAAGCTATCGGAAGCTTCCAATAAAGGCATGCGAACATAGGGCTCACAGATACCGAGTAGGCTCATCAGGTATTTTACACCAACCGGATTTCCTTCTTCATACATCGGTGCGTTAATATCTAGAATCTTAAACTGCTCACTTTGCGCCTGTGAAAGTTTTTTTGCATCCATGTTCTTCTTAATTGAAGTAAATATTTTTGGCAACGCGTTAGCCAAAACGGAAATAACCCCAACACCACCAATAGCATAAATGGAAAGCGTCATCATATCATCGCCTGAGATCAGCATAAAATCAACTGGCTTTTCTTTAACAATCCGCATGCATTGCTCCAGATTTCCGGATGCTTCCTTAACGCCAATAATATTTTTCAATTTTGCTAATCGCAATGTCGTTTCCGCAGTTATGTTTGAGGCTGTTCGCCCAGGCACATTATACAAAATAACCGGCACAGGCGATGCCTTTGCTATAGATTTGAAGTGTTGATAAATTCCTTCTTGTGATGGTTTGTTATAGTATGGACCAACAGACAAGATCGCATCAACTCCTGATAAGTCAGTAGATTTTATTTCCTCTAAAACACTTTGGGTGTTATTGCCACCAATACCATAAACAATAGGCAGGTTCTTGCTATTGTTATTCTTAACAAAATCGAGCACAAGTTTCTTTTCTTCTTTGCTAAGCGTTGCCGATTCGCCCGTTGTGCCCATTACCACAAAGTAATCAACGGCTTTGGCAGTATAAGTTAAAAGCCTTCTTAAAGCTTTATAATCAATCTCTCCTTTTTCGTTCATTGGTGTAACTAAGGCGACACCCGTGCCGTGCAATTGCTTCATCGTAATTGACTGGTATAACTATACATTGTTTCTATCAATCCTTTATTTGTTCCTTTCTGTTCAATCATTAATTCAAAATAGTCGCGCTCATTATCATTAAACCTACCAATGCGGCATTGTGCTTTGCATCGAGCGAGCAAATTTAGCAATAACGGATTTGATTCACGGTCCACATAAAATAAATAATCGAACTCGGTATTGATGAACTTATCTGCTGCGCTCGATTTCAGGTTTCCAAAAAATGATAGATCCTCTATGGTAAAGAAATCAAACTTGAACTCGTAGTTTTCCTTTTTTGCGGG
>JBBSBG010000146.1:0-7527 GCA_038251495.1 Cytophagales bacterium | reverse complement strand
TCTAAATTCGTAAATTATCTTCAAGCTTACCAACCCTTCTTAATCACCTCGCAGATGTAATTAACATTTGCTTCAGTCACTTTCATATGCATTGGCAACACTATGTACCGTTCTTCCACAGCATCCATATTAGGCAGGTCATCTCTGCGGCCTCCAAAAATGCTATAACGATCATTACGAAAGTGAACCTGACTTGATTCTATCTTTTTGTCGCGTAAGGCGCGCATAAAACCAAGTCTGTCTTTATCAACTAAAATAGTACACAACCAAGCTGCATGGGTACGGTCCGTATAGTTGGCGCCAACTAACTTAATACCAGACACTCCTTTCAATCCTACTTTATAGGCCTCAAAAATTCTTTGTCTGTGGGAAAGTATTTTATCAAACTCTTCAAGCGAAGCCAACCCTAATGATGCACTGATGTCAGTCATCTGATATTTATACCCCACTTCAGTAATATCATTTTCCCAGGTTCCTTTTTGTTTGTCCGATCGATCGATACCAAACCAACGAATTCGTTCTGCCTTTTGAACCAACTCGTTATCTTGTAAGATCAACATCCCACCATCACCTGTAGTGATATGTTTAATGGCTTGAAAGGAGAACATGGTGAACTGTGAAATCTCACCTATTTTTTTTCCTTTATACGTAGCGCCTGGTGCATGCGCAGCATCTTCAATTACCGGAATCCCTAATTCTTTAGCGATAGCATGCAACTCATCCATATCGCAAGGCAAACCACCATAGTGCACACAGACGATAGCTTTCGTTTTTTCATTTGCTAATTGACGCACATGCGCTACACTAATGTTTAATGTTTCCGGATCAACATCGGCAAACCGTATGGTAACACCCATATATAAAAATGGAATGTTGGTAGCGGTGCATGTAAATACCGGAACAATAACTTCATCACCCGCTTGAAGTCCGGCTAAAATATAGGCAAGATGTAAGGCATCAGTACCAGAGCCAACGGCAACAGATTTTCCTGAGCCTGCAAATCGCTTAGTAAATTCATTTTCAAACTCTGCCACGCGTGGCCCTTGGCCAATCCATCGCGAATGTAAAACTTTAGTTACCTGTTCAATTGCTTTTTCAGGTACATGCGGATAAAACAACACAATACCTTCCGACTCATGCATCACGGGCAGTTCGTTCAAGGGTTTTTCATGGTGCATAAGTAGAGTCAGTTTTATGTGGCGACAAATTTAATCCAAAAAAAGAAAGCCCCGTATGGAGCTTTCAGTATTTAAAATTTTGATTCGTTAAGATCAATTATTCGGCTGGGGAGTGGTTCTTAAATAAGGTTTTATTCTTGTGTGCCCTTTAGGGAATTTAGCAGCTATGTCTTCATCTTTAACAGCAGCCGTAATAATTACATCCTCACCTTGTTTCCAATTTGCAGGAGTGGCCACACTATACCCGGCAGTTAATTGTAAACTATCTATTACACGAATGATTTCATCGAAATTACGGCCAGTAGATGCCGGATAGGTAATAGTAAGTTTTACTTTTTTATCGGGTGCAATCACAAATACCGATCGCACAGTAAACTTATCACTAACCTGTGGGTGAATCATGTCATACAGGTTCGATACTTTAAAGTCTTGGTCGGCAATAATGGGAAAATTCACTTGTGTTTTTTGTGTCTCATTTATATCACCAATCCATTGCTGATGCGAGCTCACGGAATCGGCACTTAGTGCAACTACTTTCACATTTCTCTTATCAAACTCAGCGCGTAGCTTGGCAACGGCCCCTAATTCGGTTGTACAAACGGGTGTAAAATCAGCCGGGTGCGAAAAAAGAACTCCCCAGCTATTTCCTAACCAATCATGAAATTTGATAACTCCTTCTGAAGTTTCTGCGGTAAAATCGGGTGCAATATCTCCTAATCGTATTGACATAATTATAGTGTTAAATGAAGGGTAAATATAACTCTACTAATTTTATATACTAATAGCGGCATCTTAAAACCTTGCTTTTATTACCTCAACCCCAACCCTTCTCCCTGCCTTTGCCGAAACGCCTGCCCGCACCAGTTAAACGCAGGCGGGGCTTCGTGCAGGCAGGCAAAAGAGAAGGGCAAGCGGATTTTTTAGCGATGCCAGAAATTATTCTCTGCTGAGGATATTTTCGCGCTTAACAATTTTGGCAAGTGTGCTTTCCGATAAGATTCGCAGTGTTTCGTCACGTACGCCCGCAAAACTATCGCGGATGCCACAGGTCTTTTCGTCTCTGCACTCTTCACACGGTTCGTAATAATTAAGAGAAACGCAGGGCAACATCGCAATGGCACCATCCATCAGGCGGATGATTTCCATTAGGTTAACATCTTCCGGATTTTTGTATAAGTAATAACCACCACCCTTTCCTTTTTTGCTATGCAACACTTTTGCATTTCGCAATTCAAGTAAAATGGCTTCTAAAAATTTCTTTGGAATTCGCTGCCTGTCCGCAATCTCCTTTATGTGTACCGGCCCTTGCTGATATCGTTCAGCCAAATAAATTAAGGCATGAATGGCGTATTTACATTTCTTCGAGAGCATAAGTGCTTCAAGATACATTAATTACAAAATGACACAAAAAAACAGGTCGGCATTCCTGTATGCTAAATCAGGATATGGTTTGTGGTCTACCGGTTTTTTTTTGAACTTTGACCCCACATAAAAATATTTCCCTTGGTAGTTTCTAAACCACAAACAAACACGCTTGTTTCCTTCTCACTTTTTCTAATAATCACTTTTGTCGTGCTTACTATGAACATTATTGTGATAGTGAACAAAACCGCGGCTTGGTATAATTATCTAATCTCTTTGTTATTGCTGCCTATTGGGGTATTTGTCGCTTATAAAATTTTTATCCGCTATAAAGTAATTCGGGCAGGTAACAATTCAGTTGAGATCAGTTATCCTGTTATGCGGAAAACTGAAAAACATACCCTTCAATCTATTGTGGCTTGGCGCGAAAACATCGTTAAGACAGGCAAGAACTCAGTCTATAAGCAACTTGAAATTTTATTCGACAACAAAACCCGGCTAAGTATTGGGCAGAAAGAGCACACCGAGTATGTTCGGCTTGTTCAATACTTGCAGCAAAAAATACCCAAGAAGAAGACTGCCGCAGCTTGAGTGGGTTCGATTGGTAAAGTTTTAAAACATTTTTACTTTTGCTGCTCCTCACTCGAATTAATATGCCGAGTTTGTTTTAATGCCCAGGTGGTGAAATTGGTAGACACGCTACTTTGAGGGGGTAGTGCCGCAAGGTGTGCTGGTTCGAATCCAGTTCTGGGCACTCGCTCTAATTCAAGGTTCAAAAATTCAAAATTTTGAACCTTGAATTTTCTAAAAAGAAAGCTTCTCCGAAGCTATCCTTTTTTTAGCATCAAAACCGGAAATGCCAAACTCAGCTTCCCCATGCAATTTTACAACTGCATAGAAAAACAACGTGAAAAACGAAAAAACGGCTAGTAGACAAAACAAGATCATAGTGGTTGCGTTTGTTGTTTACAAAAGTCACTCATTCCAATAAATCATAAATAGCCAACAGCTAATGCAACAAACAGGAGTAATTTCTTTTGCATTTTTGACAAACTTCCACGCTATTAATAGCGAAAACTTGTGTGTATTTGTAAAAAAAATCTATTTAACGCTATAAAAACCCTTTTGTCGTCCTTTTTACAAAATATAATTCTATGATAAAGCGGCTCGCACATGTAATATTTTTTGTTTTATTCACCATTCCCGCATTTTCTCAAACATTAGAAAGTCGCCCAATACCTAATGACTGGTTTTTGCTCGATCCTGAGATGGACAGTGTGCAGGGTGTAAGTGCCGAAAGAGCTTATCAAACAATACTGAAGAATAAACCATCACGCACAGTTATTGTGGCTGTTATCGATTCTGGTGTTGACATAGACCATGAAGATTTGCAAAATATAATCTGGAAAAACGAAGCGGAAATTCCGGATAATGGAATTGATGATGATAAAAACGGCTATATCGATGATGTGCATGGTTGGAATTTTATTGGGGGCGCCAATGGAAATGTGGATGCCGACACCTATGAGTTAACCCGCGAATACATTCGCCTGAAGGCAATTTACGAAAACGTTTCTGAGAACAAGTTGAACAAAAAACAAAAAACTGAGTACGAAAGCTATCTAAAAATAAAGGACAAGTTCACGAAGCTCAAAGCCAAAAATGAACAACAGTACAGACTCTATAATGGACTTTACACAAACATGATTTTCAGTATCGATACGTTGAAATCATTGTTACATGTTGATACCCTAACACCTGAGGCTCTTAAAAATTTTGAAACCAGCGAGCCAGGTTTGCTTTTCGCGAAGGGCTTTCTTTTAAATGTATTTCAAAACATGCAAGAAGGTGAAAGTGTTGATGAATATCTCGCTGAATTGAAAGAAGGTGTCGATTACTATGGCGTGATTGTTAAGTACGGTTACAATGAGGCATTTGACTCCCGTAAAATTGTGGGTGATGATAGTAACAATCCTAATGAGCGATATTATGGCAATAACCAGGTTACAGGTCCGGATGCAACACACGGCACTCATGTAGCTGGTATTATTGCAGCCGATCGTGATAATGATTTGGGGATAAAAGGTATTGCCGACAATGTGAAAATAATGGTGATACGTGCCGTACCCAATGGCGATGAGCGCGACAAAGATATTGCCAATGCCATTTATTATGCGGTTGACAATGGTGCAAACATCATTAATATGAGTTTTGGAAAGTCTTTTTCGCCACAAAAGGAAATTGTAGATAAAGCTGTTCGGTATGCAGAGAAAAAAGGTGTGTTGCTAATTCATGCCGCAGGTAACGATGGCGAAGATATTGATATAGAGAAAAATTATCCCTCCAGAATTTATGCTGATGGAAAAGAAGCTAAAAATTGGATGGAGATAGGAGCCTCTTCTTCTGGAAAAAACGAAGATCTTGTTGGGAGCTTTTCGAACTACGGCAAAAAATCAGTTTCACTTTTTGCGCCTGGGGTTGGTATTTATTCAACTGTGCCTGGAGATAAATATAAAGATGAAAGTGGAACGAGTATGGCCAGCCCAACCACCGCTGGCGTTGCCGCATTACTGATGTCATATTTTCCTGAGCTTACGGCAGAGCAAGTGAAGACCATTTTAATGAATTCCTCACGTAAATTTGATGGCTTGAAAGTTCAGAAACCGAATGGCGATCGCGTAAACTTTAATCAGCTAAGCATCACTGGCGGTTTGGTAAATGCTTATGAGGCGGTGAAAATGGCTGAAGGCATGAGAAGCCAGAAGCCGTTGAATAAATAACTTCTAACCCTGTTAATGATGCATCCATGCTTCGATACCCTCTGGTGTTCGGGGCATTGCCTTAATAAGTATTTCAACGCGTTGCTCTGTTGCTAAAATTTCATCTTCTGTAAACATAGAAATCTGCCTATTATGGTTTACCGTGCCAAGGCTAAACCGTGAACCCGGTGCCTGAGCAAGTAGCGCACTAACATTTGCAGTGCTTAAGCTAATGGGATGACCAAAATTCAAACCAGCTTGCATATATTTTTTCTTGTTGGTAGTTGGCGTATTCGCATCCTACATCAAAAATTACTAGTTCACCACCTTCCATCTTGCGATTGCTTCTTTCGCAATGCATGAACACGCTTTGACAGGTGCGCTAGACAAACTTAAATCATATTTACAAAGCATTCAGGGGAAGATGCTCACTCATCATTGATTGTTTGAACAATTATGGAAGATTTATTTTTAAATTGCCTTAATTTTGATAATTAGTCGGACGTCAATATGCGTATGAACATAGTTTCTAAACTTAAAATAATCGACATTAGAATTTGGGCAAAGGAACGTTACCATCAGGTAATTAATAGCATTGCATTTTATCCGGCAATCATTGCCTTATTGTTCCTGATTGTATCCGCGTTAAGCATCTCTTTTGATTTTTCTGAAGAAGGCAAGCAATTAAAATCTCACCTTCAGTGGCTAAAACTGAAAGATGCCTCTACTGCGCGAAGTATTATCTCTTCAATTGCAGCGGGAATTATTTCATTGACGGTATTTAGTTTTTCAATGGTGATGATTGTTTTAAACCAGACTGCCGCCCAAATGAGCAATCGTATTTTGGATAAACTAATCGGCAGTCGATTTCAACAAGTAGTACTTGGAATTTACGTGGGTACAATTGTATACGCGCTCTTTTTGTTAAGTACCATAAGGGATATTGATGACGGCATTCACATTCCCGCACTGAGTACATACTTATTAATTGCACTTACGATATGCGATATCTTCTTGTTCATTTATTTTCTTCACTACATTACCCAATCGGTTAAATATGATGTCATCATTAAACGCATTCATAAGGATACTAAAGATGCTCTGGAGCAAACGCATGATTTAAATGTACAGTCTATTACAAGTCCGTTTGAAGAAAGACAAACAATAACAAATACAAAATCAGGTATTTATGAAGGGGTAAGCGAAAATGCACTAATCGAAATTTGTGACGCGCATGATGCGACAGTTTTTATTCTTCCTACTCCGGGAAGTTTTTTACTGGAAGGAATTCCTATGATAAAATCGAATAAATTACTGCCCGATGATATCGTTAATGAAATTCAGATGACCCTCTATATTCATTCGACAGAATCAATTGACGACAATTTCTTTTATGGATTCAAACAATTGTCGGAAGTGGCGATTAAAGCCTTGAGTCCGGGAATTAATGACCCCGGAACAGCCATTCAGGCGTTGAGAGCATTGTTCGAATTGCTGCGGTACAAAGTCAATCATTTTCAGGCTGTGGTTATAAGAAACAAAAGCGGTCAGGTAAGAATTATTAAGGAAGAATTGACTTTTAAAAAAATATTTGAAACAACTATTTTGCCCATTTGGGATTACGGAAAAAATGATCGGTTAATCCAAAATGAGCTAGCTACGCTATTATCACAAATGCAATCATTAACTCCTCATGAAAGTGTTGCTCAATTGATGTTGGATATGGATCTTTATAAGAAATAATCAACATGACATTCCTTCATTTGATTCTTTAAATCCAAATACCTTTTATAAGTATTGGTCTATTACTCCGAAAATTTCTAGTTTCAAATCCAAGCGGAATCAAAACTGTGAGCGGAAATTCTATTAAAAAAACGTCAGATATTTTGTAATAAAAAAAGCCTAACAATTTCTTATCAGGCTTCTGAGTGATCCCGCTGGGATTCGAACCCAGGACCCATACATTAAAAGTGTATTGCTCTACCAGCTGAGCTACGGAATCATATCCCAATTATTTTCGCTCTTCCTCCCGATAGCTATCGGGAGAGCTATGGGCATCAATATGTATTTGAGTACTTGTCTCTTAATTTAGAGATTATCTCAGGGTAAATTTTAAGATTATGGATATACTTACTGCTCTTCATTTTCTTAATATGTGATTCGATTTTTTTGGCCTGCTCGATAGATTTACAATCGATTATCAGAAATTCCTCCCAGTCATTACTTGC
>JBBSBG010000145.1:0-7549 GCA_038251495.1 Cytophagales bacterium | reverse complement strand
CGATCCGATTTCTAAAACCATTCCGTCAAAGTTTTTCAATTACGTTACACGTAAACTTTCAGGCATTCCACTACACGATTTTAATTGTGGGTTGAAGGCGTATCAAAATCAAGTTGTAAAAAATATTTCGGTGTATGGCGAGATGCATCGCTACATTCCGGTTATTGCCAAGTGGGCTGGCTTTACAAGAATTACTGAGAAAGTTGTTGAGCACCGCGAGCGCAAATATGGGTACAGCAAATTTGGCTGGGAGCGATTTGTTCGCGGCTTTTTGGATTTACTTTCAATAACATTCATTGGTCGATTTGCACAACGGCCTATGCATTTTTTTGGCACGTGGGGAATGATTTCGTTTTTATTTGGAATGGGCTTTACGATAAAAATTTTATATGATAAGATTGATTCAATTTTCATTTCTAAAATTCCGCTTAAGCGGGAAGTAACCGAGCAACCAATTTTCTTTTTAGCATTAGTGGCGTTGGTTATTGGGGTGCAACTTTTCCTTACGGGATTTATTGCAGAGTTGCTGGCACGCCAATCGGTGTCGAAGAAAAAATATTTGGTGATTGATAGGGTGGGAGTAGAGAGTAAAAAGTCTATAGTCGTTAGTCCTTAGTCTTAGAACAATCCTTACTAAAGACTCTTTACTCACGACTGTAGACTTTTTGTTACCTTTGTCTACACGATTGATCGTTCTTTGAATGTAAACTTTATTGCGGCAGGGATAGAAACGAAAAGCCCGAAGTGCGAGAGTATGTGCGCAAGTCGGACTTGTAGTGGATAGCCCGCTCGGCCGCCCAACTTATCAATTCAAAATTTCGAATTTAAAATTCGGAATTAATTTCGGGGCTGACCGGTTTTGACAGGATGTTTGGGGGTGTATGCCAGCATGCAGGCTCGTGGGATGAGAGCCTTGAAAGATAGTCCTACAACCATAAGTGGCGAGAATACTTACGCCATGGCTGCTTAATCTGACCCAAGGTTAGATTAGCTTATCCGCTGATAAGATCGGTGGAGGCCATCATTGCCCGGTACTCTGTTTAGCGGTGCCGGAACCGCAGTGTCGACAGCATAAACTGGGCCTCGTTGTTGTTGCGCAACGTTGTCGAGATAACAGTAACTACGGAATTGTTTAGGCTGTTGCCTGGCTTGCAAGTCCCGACAATCAAAGGCAACTAAGCATGTAGAACGTACACGTTCATCTTCTCTGGACCAGGGTTCGATTCCCTGCAGCTCCACTAATAAACAACTCAACTAAAAGAAAAAGCTCGAATTCGCAATGAATTCGAGCTTTTTTTGTTTAATTCTAGAGCAAAGGTAGGTTTTGGATTGAATGCACTATGGCAAGCCTGCGGCCAACCACATAGCAACTCAAAGCAAAAGCTTGGGTTCATAAAATGAATTCGAGTTTTTTTGTTTTAAGCCTAATCGAATTGAATCAATTGTGTGATTCGCTGGGTGCAAATTCAGAACAAACTCACAAGATCATAAATTGTAAAAGGTTTTGACTAGGGCACGTTGGCTATTTAACAACCGAAGCACCTCACTTTTTTTCAGATCAATATTAAGTCACTTCTTCATAGCCGCATTTAATTACGGTCGATATTATTTTGAATCTCTTGTTTGCTTCTAGCGAATTGCTGGTATGAGCGGGTATTATAATGGATTGGTGTGGTTCTAGAAAGTTTGGTTTATCATTAATCGCCACTTCGGCAGATCCCTCAATCACCTGAATCAGGATTTCAAAAGGTGAAATCTTTCCAACTAACACTTCACCGAAATCAAAAGCGATAACACTGATGCTGCCCGTTATCTTCCTCAGAATGGTTTTAATTACGATGCAACCGCGCGCGTATTCTACCTCTTCATTGATAATGAAGGGTGCAGATTCTTGTATTTCAACGTTCTTCAAAATTCTAAAAGTTATTAGTATATCAATTGAGACCATCTCGACCCTGCGTTAAGCAATCTTCAAAATGTTTATTAAAAGCCAGGTTTTGTTGAAGCTAAAAGAATTTGGTCCCTGAACCACCTTAAGAATTATTGCAATCACGGCAAATACAAGTAAGAGGTGAATAAGCCTTCCGGAATTGTAGCTCAAAAATCCTATAGCCCAGCTATTAATCAGCATGAAGGCAATCGTGCAAAGTAAAGTATTATTGATTTTGTTTTGTATGAATAAAATTCAAGATTAAGAACCGGATAACGGTTACACTTTTGCTATCGAGTTTCACATAGATCACATATTTTCAAGATTGCTATTGCGGTGTTGTTTTAGCTTCTTAAAAAAGGAAGGCGATAGACCAGTAATTTTTTTAAACTGATTTGATAAATGAGCAACACTGCTGTAGTGCAGTTTGTAGGAAATCTCTGAAAGGTTAAGCTCATCGTAAAGCAGTAATTCTTTTACCCGTTCAATTTTGTTGATAATAATGAATTGCTGTATGGTAATGCCTTTCACCTCCGAAAAAATGTTTGAGAGATAGGTATAGTCGTAGTCTAGTTTTTGACTGATATAGTCTGAGTAGTTTACTTTGGGTATTTCATCCGAATAATGAATCATTTCGGTGATTATATTTTTTATTTTTTCAATCAGAATACTTTTTTTATCATCCAGTAATTCCAGCCCCGATTTTTGAAGATTCTCCTTTAATTGTTCGCGCTGTGGGTTCGTTATATCTTCCAGAATTTCAACCTTACCAAGGTCAACAACTACATAATGAAGGCCAAGTTTTTTTAGCTCTTCCTTCACCATCATTTTGCATCGCAAACTGACCATGTATTTGATGTATAATCTCATTTATTACAATGTACGCTTCTTGCACTTCTAATTCAACAAATATGTTTAAACCCAGCGCGAATGATTCTTTTTTTTTAATTACGCCTGAAAAATGTAGCATGCTGCTCTTACTTTGTAACAGGCTGCTATTTGCAAGTTAGGTCTTCGCATAAGTCAAGTCACTACGGTAATACCTCAGATGACTTATTTTTAAAGACACCATTATTAATGTTAATAGTGTTTTCTGGTTTTATCTAATTGTTAATAAAATAATTAGAATCGTTATCCATTATAAATATGGAAAGTGCGGTCATTACCTGACTTTTTGTGTTCTTGTCATCAAGTCTCCTACTAAATAGATTAGCTCCTTTCCGTTGGCTCTTTCATCCGGAACACAATAGTAAACCCCTTTATAGTATCTTTTAATAATTAAATTTTGGTTTGGTCGGACCCGATCATAGACCACTTCGCCTTCTTTATATTTATTTTCCATAACGAGTATAGTATAGTATTAGTTAATTATAGTGTCGTCTAATCAAGCTCATATCCACTTTTAATTATCGTTGAGATCATTTTAAACCTAACGTTGGCCTTAATTGTATTGCGTGAATTGGCGGGTATTATCATGGAATCACCAGTATTCAGTGAGTTTGATTTGCCATCAATGATAACTTCTGCGCTTCCTTCAATAATCTGTATGTATGTGTCGAACCGGGAAGTTTTTTCGGTTAACGCTTCTCCGGAATCAAAGGAAACCGCACTTACATTGCCGGTCGTTTTTTTTATGATTGTTTTGATAACAACCGAGTTGGGTATGTATTCAATAATCTCCACAATGATGAAGACTTTCGCTTTTTCGAATTCCTGATTTTCTATTTTCTGTTTTTTTACTATTTGATCTTCCATTTTGTAAGTGTTTAGAATTGCAACATGTAGATTTACCCAAGGATGAAGTTATTTGCTCTGGTATATGGTACAGAGTATTTATCTTGTTTGTATAATTCACTGATCCTGACGAATTATCCTTTAGCCTTACTTTGGGGTTGTTTGGCTAAAGTCTTTTTTTTGACTTGGGTGATGTGCCTATGTGGCAATGAGAGAAATGCTATGAATATTAACTTTTAAAATTTTGATAGGCTTCGTTTTTTGACTTTTAAACTTTATCATCATCCCGTCCTGATTAATTATTTTACCCACATATTCCTGCTTGCTTGTTATAATTCTATACAGGGTAGGGTCAGGATTAGAAATTTCTTCCTGATCATTCCATTGAAAAAAAGAGGTAAAAGAATCGAGCGCGTCCATTTCTTAGTAATTTTTTATGTTTTACAACTATAATCTGAATAGAACAACAAGGGTGTAAGGTGCGGCCATTTATAAGAAAAGAGTTACATAAACCTTCAAAGAGCTTACATTAATCCCACATTTTCGTTTTGCAGTTTACCACGTTAATTGCTTAAAAAGTAAGTTGTTTTTAAAACCGGCATGTATGTGTGATACATGTAAGTCTTCCTTGAGCATGTGTAAGGGCGTTGATTCCAAAGGCATCACATTTATGAAGTTAACTGCAAATTTTAAAAAATATGACAACTACTAGCGCTTCAACAAAAGTAGCACCGTCAAACGGTGCTAAAAATAAATCAAATATGAAAGGCCTTGTCTATGGAGGTCCGGGCAAGATTGAATATAAAGACGTACCAAAGCCCGTTATTGAAAAACCAACGGATGCACTCGTTAAAATCACAAAGACAACCATTTGCGGAACAGACTTAGGCATCCTGCACGGCAAAACGCCTACGTGCAAACCCGGAACCACATTAGGACATGAAGGTGTCGGAGTGATTGAAGAGGTTGGCTCATCTGTAAGCAACTTTAAAACAGGAGACCATGTAATTATATCCTGTATCACTTCGGACGGATCCTGCGAATATTGCAAGAAACAGTTGTACGCTCATTGTGAAGATGGTGGCTGGATATTAGGCCATCTTATAAATGGCACACAGGCGGAGTACGTACGCATCCCGCATGCTGATAATAGTCTCCACCCGATTCCAAACGGAGCTGATGAAGAAGCGCTCGTGATGCTTAGTGACATCCTGCCAACAGGCCACGAGATTGGTGTAATTAACGGCTGTGTAAAACCAGGCGATACCATCGCCATTGTAGGAGCCGGACCAATTGGTATGTCGGCATTGCTTACCGCACAATTCTATTCTCCTGCAAAAATTTATATGGTTGATCTGGATCAAAATCGTTTGGAACTAGCGAAGAAGTGGGGTGCTACAGATATAATTAATTCAGGTAAAGATGATGCTGTTAAAAAGATTATGGCCGAAACAGCGGATGGGGTAGATGTAGCGATAGAAGCTGCAGGTGCACCAGCAACATTCGATATCTGCCAGCAGATCGTTCGCCCCGGAGGTCATGTTGCAAACATTGGTGTGCATGGAAAAAGTGTAGATCTGAAAATTCAAGATTTGTGGATTCGAAATATCACCATTACGATGGGACTGGTAAATACAAACACCACCCCGATGCTGCTTAAAACAGTTACGTCTGGAAAAATTGCTCCGGAAAAATTAATCACGCATCATTTTAAGTTAGACGAAGTTCTTCATGCTTATGAAGTTTTTGGAAACGCGGCCAAAGAAAAAGCACTAAAGATCATCCTGACAAATTAATAGGCCGTTCCGAAGAAAATTTAAAAGAGTAGCTATGATTATTCAAGTAAATACAGACATGAGTATCTCAGGAGACAAAAAATTTGAGAGCTATTTAAATACCTTAATAAAGGGAGAGTTGCATCAATTTGATGATCAAATTAATAGAATTGAAGTGCACCTGGATGAAGGCGGTTCAAAAAATGGTGACAATGATAAACGCTGTATGCTTGAAGCCCGACTCGAAAACAGTCCGCCTGTTGCTGCTACCAGCCTCGGAAATACCGTGGAGCAAGCTGTAAGTGGAGCACTTGACAGATTAAAAACTTCAATAGATAGGAAGTTAAAGAAATCAAATGCATACACAGTATCGTTATCATCATGAGGGATTAAAAAATACTCATACTAAGGATATATTGAGTCCAGAATATGAAAGCACTGCCTTGGCGGGTCTATTTGCAGGAGCAAAATTTAATGGGTTTGATATCGAGGCTGCTATAAGTCTCTACACGTGGTTGGAGGAATCACATTAATTAACGAATTCCCTTCGATGGGGTAAATCATCAACAAAAAAAGTTGATGAAATAAATTTTTGAAGTAACAGTAATTCAATTTCTTAATTTTCAAATATGAATTATGGCAACTGAACTGGCATTGAAAGGCTCCAACATAAAAAAAAGCAAAAAGAAAAGAACATTGCACAAGCTCTATATTGAGTTGGTGAAGTTGCAAAAGGAAGTCATTTCTTCCGATATAAAACTGCTTGTGATACTGGAAGGAAGGGATGCAGCCGGTAAAGATGGAACAGTGAAAAGGATCATCAAACACCTCAGCCCGCGAGACACAAAAGTAGTGGCGCTGGGCAAGCCTACTGACTTTCAGGAACGCGAATGGTACTTTCAGCGATACACTTCTCATCTGCCAGCTTCGGGCGAATTCGTTGTTTTCAACAGGAGTTGGTATAACCGTCTTGGTGTTGAAAAAGTAATGGGCTTTTGCACGCAAAAGCAATACAAATCATTTTTTTCGGAAGTAAAATCGTTTGAGGATGGCCTGGTTGAGGGCGGCTTCATTATCCTGAAATATTATTTGGATATCAGCAAGGATGAACAGAAAAAAAGATTAGATGATCGCAAAAAAGATCCGTTGAAGAAATGGAAGATAAGCCCCATTGACAAGGTAGCCCAAAAGCACTGGAAAGATTATTCAGATGCCCGTGATGAAATGCTGTTGAGAACAAATTTCAAGGATGCTCCCTGGTTTATAGTAAGTGCGAACAAAAAGAAAGCAACACATATCGCCTTAATTTCTCATATCCTGAATTGCATGAAATATAAAAATAAGAATGAAAAATTGGTATCGCATAATTATGGTTTGGTTGATCCAGCAACATCAGAAATTATAAACGATAAACTCTATTAAAAAATTAAATGATCCATGAGGCTCATAGTTGTACATGTTACCCGGTACTTAAATAAAATGGTGAAGAACCTCAAAAATGCTTAATACAACTTTATCGAGCGAACAAATTAACGTATTAAAAAGTGATCACTAATTAGAAGACAATATGCAAAACCACCAACACATCATCCTGCTTTCAGAGAACAAATCATTTCCAAGTCAGGGGAAATATAAGTGTCCCATGCATTCCAATGAAGTAAGCGACAAGCCAGGGCATTGTCATAAATGCGGAATGAAGTTGATACCAATGAGTCAACAAAATGATCATAGGGTTATGATCACCGATCATTACAATAGGTTATGACCAGCAGTGATACAATCAGTAGTGGGCTGATACTTGAATTCATCTATTATCTGCCCATCCATTTCGTTTATGGGTACCGTGGTTATTATTCTCTGTTAATGTTGGATTTTTTTTTGCTCTGTATGTTTACTGTACTCATTTACATTAAATTAAAATTATGAAACACAGTGTAAAAAGCATCATCGGTTTCACCTTGGGTGCAATGGATGGCGAGATTGGAAAAGTAAAAGAATTTTACTTTGATGACGACACATGGGTAGTCCGCTATCTGATTGTGGATACAGGCAATTGGCTCTTTGGCCGGGTAGTACTTATTTCTACGGAAGCTATTGTAAACGCTGACTG
>JBBSBG010000144.1:0-7574 GCA_038251495.1 Cytophagales bacterium | reverse complement strand
TTACCCACAAGCAACTTAAAAACATTCAGCGTTCCGGCCATTGCTTGCTCAACAGCTTGTCGGGCAGATTTTTCAGATACTCTCATCCACGCCTCAGTGGGTTGAAACGTGAGAATAAATTCATTGCCTGTTTCTTCCCAGCCGTAATAAAACATATCTGTTGCTACTTTACCGTAATGACAAACACTTTGAAATGCAGAGATCAGGGTTGGACTGCTTTGCATCAAATGACCAATCAAACCTAGAATAGACGGGTTGGTAGTTTCACCCAAATGAAGGCCTAGTGATTTATCATCTGTCTCGCTCAAAGCCACTTCCCAAGACTTATAAGCTCGCTCAAAGTCAAGGTACTTTTCTGAGTCATTCAATTCATCCAACGAGATTTCAAGTTTTTGGCACATCTCTGAAAGGCTCGCACCTCTGGTGGTTGCGCCATACAAAATATCCCGAATGATAGGCATGTGGGCGTACATCTGTCGTAATCTGTCCTGATTATGTCACAATTTATCACTTCCCACATGTAAAGCCCAATATACCTTTGAATCAAAAAAAGTATGATCACAAAACAAGTAACACAAGTTTTTCTGGGCCTGATGGGCCTGGCATTTTGCAAGGTTGGATTAGAAGCACTTGCGTCACCGCAGGCAGTTTTATCAAATGTTGGTATTACCCTTGATAACATAAGCGCACTAAGTTCTATGCGTGCGGTTTATGGTGGAATGCATTTAGTCTTTGGAATTTTTTGCCTCAGGGGAATCTTTAAAAATATTCAAAGTCCTCTTCAGTTAGTAGCCTTGTACACAGCAGGATTTGTAGTTGGTAGGGTATCAGGAATTATTCTGGACGGAGCCCCAAATTCCTTTGTTATGACCTGGCTATTTACCGAGGCTTTCTCTTTGGTAGTTTCTGTATCGCTATTGTATCTCTTACAGAAAAAAGCAGCCCCAAAATCTGCTATACTTCTTTAAACCCAGAGATACCACCCGAAACTATAAACTTCATAGCAGCCGAACCTGAAATGTTGAGTGGTTTCACATTCTCTTTGGGAGCAAGAAAGTGATTTCCGGAAAAGGCATAGCTATGTGGAAAGTATACCGCAACCATATCGGATAGGCCTAACTCGGTAAGATCTTCCTGAGTTACAAACCCTATTTGATGCAATCCATTCTCCTTATTAATTGTTACCAAAACTGGTTTATTAAACTTGCGCTTGTCCCCTACAAAGGCTCCGATCAAATCTTTAACAGAAGAATAAATTAGTTTAACTAAAGGAATTTTGTTTATCAAATGATCCATCCAATTGGTAACAGCATTCAGCGCAAAGGTTGATGTGATGTATCCAAAAAGAATAATCACGCCAAAAATGATTAGGAAGCCAAGACCTGGGTAGGGAAGGTTAAGCAAACCATCGAGCCAGGAGAAGGAAAGAAAAATAAAGTAACCCGTTGCAACTAATGGAACAATGAATAACATTCCACTAAAAAAGTACTGGGCAAGTCTTCTAACTGTGTTTCTCATGGTGTAAAAGTAAAAAGGCTTCCGATTTAAAACCGGAAGCCTTTGTTTATTTCATTTAGACTTTCAAATGGTAAATCCGAGGAAGCTCAGAAACCCGAGCGACATCAGCCCTACCAGAATAAAGGTAATACCTAACCCTCTCAGCGGGCCAGGGACATTTGAGTACTTCATTTTTTCGCGTATTCCGGCAAGTGCCACAATCGCCAACATCCATCCAATGCCGGACCCCAGGCCATACACACTTGCTTCTGCTAAATCGTAGGGTCTTCCTACCATAAATAAAGATCCACCTAAAATAGCACAGTTCACTGCGATAAGCGGAAGAAAGATTCCAAGGGAACCATAAAGTGCCGGAGAAAATTTTTCGATCACCATTTCTGTTAATTGCACCATGGCAGCAATTACTGCAATAAACACCACGAATTGGAGGAACGATAAATCAATCGAGGAAAAATCGGCACTTACCCAACTTAATGCACCTTGCGTTAGAATATAATTTTGAATCAGCCAGTTGATTGGCACGGTTACCCCGAGCACAAATATCACCGCCATGCCCAGGCCAAAGGCTGTCTTTACTTTTTTAGATACCGCCAAATAGGAACACATACCCAAGAAGTATGCAAAGATCATATTTTCAACAAAAATTGATCGCACCCCTATGCTGATAAGATTTTCCATCGCTACTTAACTATTAATGTGATTCCCTATAACCGTTTAAACTGCGCTGCACCCATATCACCACCCCCACAATCACACAGGCACCTGCCGGTAGCAGCATCAACCCATTGCCGACATAATGAATACCTAATTCCTCAAATACTTTGAAGCCAAAGATTGAACCGGAACCTAAAAATTCTCTGAAGAATGCAACGATGAGCAGAATTACCCCATATCCCAATCCGTTTCCAAGTCCATCCAATAAAGAAGGTCCCGGCTTATTAGCCATCGCAAAAGCCTCGAGCCGTCCCATCACAATACAATTCGTAATAATCAATCCAACAAACACAGACAATTGCTTCCATATCTCGTAAACGTATGCTTTCAGCACCTGATCTACCAACACCACCCAAAGTGCTACTACTGCCAATTGCACAATAATCCTGATCCTGCTTGGAATAGCATTTCTAAGCAACGAAATAATTACGTTAGAACTTGCGGTAACTACTAATAAGGCCAGAGCCATTACCGCAGCCGGTTTCATCTGTGCAGTAACGGCCAGCGCAGAGCAGATACCCAATACCTGTACGGTAATCGGGTTATCGATATCCAACGGATTTGAAATCAACTTTCTGTTCTTCTTTGAAAAAAGAGGTTCAGATTTTTTCTCAACAACTTCTGCTACGGCTGTGCTCATAAGCTATTTTGTGAAAGGTTTGATTTATTTTTTTCGAGATAGTTCTTATAACAATTCAAATAGTCAATCAACATATTATTGACACCTTTTGCGGTGAGGGTGGCTCCACTCATGCCATCCACTTTATGCAAATCATTCGAGTAGTCAATTCCTTCGCCCTTCATCATGATCACCGCCTTTAATACGTCATCGTCATAAATTGATTTTCCTTTATAGCGTGACTGAATTTCCTCTGATTCGATGCGCGCACCTAAACCTGGGGTCTCACCTTTGTGCTGGAATTTTACTCCTTGAATAGTGCTCAAATCTTCTTCCAGGGCTATAAAACCCCAGATATCGTTCCACAATCCGAATCCATATACAGGCAACACTGCATTACGCACCTTCTCCGGATTCGATTCATCCATAATCTCGTATATGGGAAGCGACCGCTCCTCGGGCTTCTTTTTGTATTCTTTTGCAATCTCTACATCAGAAGCTTTTACCCCTTCTTTTACTTTGCCTTCAAAGTCGATAACACGTTCTTTCACTTTGGCCGCATAGATGGAATCAATGTTGTCCTCTTTTTTTAATGTCATTACGGTAGCAAGCACATTTTGCTTCCGTTCCAACTCCACATTTGCATCCTGCAGCGGTTTTAAGGTCTGCGAGGCAAAAGCCAGCAACCCACCACACACAATAGCGACAGCGGAAGCAAATAATACAATATATAAATTAGACTGTCGCACGTTGTAATCTTCGTTTTTTGTTTGCACCTACTACAAAATAATCAATCAGCGGAGCGAATACATTCATTAGTAAAATCGCCAACATAATTCCCTCTGGGTAAGCCGGATTAAATACCCGTATCAACACGGTAAATATACCAATTAACAATCCGTATACCCATTTTCCAGCTTCTGTTTGTGTGGCCGTAACCGGATCAGTTGCCATAAACACTGCCCCGAAAGCAAGCCCGCCAATTACTAAATGATATTGAGCTGGCATTTCCATGTAAGCATTACCACCAATTAAATTTAAAAACAACCCCATAGCATAGGCACCACCAAATACGCTTACTATAAGCTTCCAGCTACCAGCACCTGTAGCAATCAAAACAAATGCTCCAATCAAACACATAAGTGTGGATGTTTCACCAATGCTTCCAGGAATTAATCCTAAAAATAAATTGGAAAACGAAAAGACCCCTTCATTCCAACCGGCACCAAACGAACTGAATGAGGATAATACATTTGTTCCTGCAGTTACTGAATCCCCGGCTATTGATAGTGCAGTTGCACCTGAATAACCCGCCACCGCTTGACTATCTCCTAAATAAGTCCACACACCTCCAGAAATATCAGTTGGATAAGCAAAATATAAAAATGCTCGTGCCGTAAGTGCAATATTCACTACGTTCATTCCGGTACCGCCAAATGCTTCCTTTCCAATTACCACCGCAAAAGCCGTAGCAACACCTACTTGCCACAATGGAATATCGGGCGGCATTACTAAAGGTATCAACATACCTGTAACTAAAAATCCTTCGTTAACCGGATGCTTGCGTAAAATCGCAAACACGAATTCGATACCTAAGCCAACACCATAAGAAACAACAACAATTGGTAGCACCTGAATTGAACCTACCAAAATTTTATCGCCTAATGTTGCTCCTGCCTGGCCAATCGCTAAAAAATGTTGATGACCAACATTCCAGATTCCAAACAGTAAACATGGAACCATGGCCACGATTACTGTCATCATCAATCGCTTCAAATCAATGGCGTCTCTTATTTGAACTCCCTTTGAGTCGTTAGTAGTATTTGGCGCAAATAGAAATGTATCTAACGCCTCGTAGGCATAATAATATTTCTCCAGCTTTCCGCCTTTTTCAAAACTGTGCTTTACTTTATCAAGCTGATTTCTCAAAAAATTCATCGCGCACTATTAACTGTTTCGAACTAGTTCAAGTCCATCTCTTAAAATCTCCTGAACTTTATGTTTAGATACATCTACAAATTCACATAAAGCAAAATCTTCCTCAATTACTTCATAGATTCCTAACGCTTCCATCTCATCAATATCTTCAGCCAAAATACTTTTTATTAATTGAGTTGGTAAAACATCCATAGGAGTTACTTGTTCAAAAACTCCAGTTTGAACGAAGGCTCTTGGCTCGCCATGTGTATTGGTATCTACCACACGCTCTTTGTTTGGCGATAAAAACGAAAACAAACCTAAAGAACGATGGAAGCTAACTTTGCGTGCGCCTGGTGTTATCCATCCAATAAACTCATAATAATCGCCTTCTGGCAGAATTGAAATCTGATGATCGAAATATCCCACATATCCTTCCTTCCCAATGGTTGTTCCGGTTAGTGGATTTCCTGAAATAACCCGAACATGATCGTTGTTCAGATTATTCTCTATAAACTTCTTCACAGAAGCACCCGTGTAAGTCTTATAGTATTGCGGATTCTTAACTTCTGATCCAACAAGGGCAACAATACGTGAAGCATCGTAAATACCATTGGCAAAAAGCTTACCGATCTGAATAACGCCCAGTGGATTAATGGTCCAAACAATATCTCCTTTATTAATAGGATCGAGATGATGAATCTGCACGCCCACACAGCCTACCGGGTGTTGACCTGAAAATTTATTGACCTCAGCATTCTTAACTTGAGAAAATACGGTGGATATTTCATTGGAAGCATGCGTATTAATATGCACTGCCCCCGATGTTAACTTTTTAAGAACATCAACGCCAATTTGAAAATACTGATCCTGACCCTTGAACAAAATGTTGTAATCTGGCGCCAATGGGTGCGAATCGAATGCCGAGATATGAATTGCTTTCGGTGTATCAGCCGGGTCGGCTATTACACCATAAGGTCGTTGAATTAACGAAGGCCAGATTCCTGAATTCAGTAACTGCTCCTTTACAGCAGCAACAGAAAGGTTAGCAATCTCAGAAACTGAATACTTTTTGAATTGTAGATGTTCAATTGTTTTATCAGCGAGAATTTTTATTTCAAGAAGTTTGCGTTTTTCACCACGCTTCACTTCAACAACTTCACCACTAACAGGCGAGGTGTAAATTACATTATCATGCTTTTTATCGTGAAAAAGTGGAGAGCCCGCTTTCACTGTATCACCAACATTTACAACCGGCTTAGGAATGTATAACCCCTGAAAATCAGTTGGTTTAATTACAAAAGTTTCTGGTTGCTCCATTTCTACAACTTTCGGAGCCGCTTTGCCCTTAAGATTGATGGTGAAACCTTTCTTTAGTCGGATGAATTTGCCCATGCTTAAAATGGTACTAAAATTAGTTTAGAAGTGAGCAAAAATAGCAATTAAATTCTTCCAACAAAGGTAGTATTGGCAAAGAATTGCCATTGAAAAGAAAGGTTTTACAGCTTGTTTAACTCTTTAGTTTCTTGGCTGCAATCATATTACTCAAAGCCATTCGAATAACTTCATCAACTTGCTCGTCAACCGTTATGTGTGTGGTGTCTATTTCAAGCGCATCAACTGCTTTCACCAATGGACTTTCAGCCCGGGTGCTATCGATTTCATCGCGGTTTTTAAGGTTTTCAATAATGGAATCGATATCTACCAAGTCATCGCGCTCTAAAAGTTCCTTTTGTCGTCTAAAGGCGCGAACCAAGATATCAGCGGTTAGAAATACTTTTAGCTCAGCTTCTGGAAAAACCACCGATCCAATATCCCGGCCATCCATCACCACTCCTCTATGCTTTCCTAACTTACGTTGCTGCTCAACCATAGCAACGCGCACCGCTTTAATGGCGCTAACTTGGCTCACATTTTCCGAAGTTCTCATTCTTCGAATGTCCCATTCCACATTAATACCATTAAGGAAGGTCTCAGTTATTCCCTTTGAATTGACCATAAAGGCTATCTTAATTTCGTTAAGCGCCTTACTTACTTCCTTAGGATTGCTTATGGCCACATGATGTTCCAGAAAGTAAAATGTAACCGCCCGATACATAGCGCCCGAGTCAATATACTTGTAGTTTAAATGCTTCGCAACCTCTAAAGCTGTGGTACTTTTGCCGCAAGCTGAAAATCCATCAATGGCGATGATAATTTTTCTCATGGTTAGCAGTCTTTAAGTGGGCAGGGCATTGGTTTGCTAGGATCGGGCTTTTTATACTTGGGTTTGTACGATTTTCGCTGCGTGCTTGCGCAACTCATTAATAACACGACAAGTAATAGAGAGAAAATTTTTGCCTTCATCGAATTTCCTTTTGATCCAGATCAAATTTATAGGAAGACATTCGTCAGCCCAAGGTATTTTCAATAAAAAAACATAGTCTTGAGTCCATAGTCTTAAGTCCGGAGCAAAGAACGCCTACTATGGACTAAAGACTTAATGGTTTGGACTTTATTTGTAGCTTAGCATTATTAAAATAAATCATGTATGGAAGCGAATTCAGAAGGAAAAGGAGAAAAGTTTTTTAAAGATTTTGGTAAGAAGCTCGATCAGTTTCTGGTTGAGTTAAAAGATGCCGGAGCGCGTGCCGAAGTGGACATGCAGAAAAAATATGACGAACTGAAAGTTGCTGCCGAGAAAATTAAGAAAGAAGCAGAAAACAAAGAGCGTTGGAAAGAAGTAGAGGCAAGCTTAAAGAAAGCAGGCGAAGAATTAAATAATGCAGTGAAGTCGGCTTTTAAGAAGCCTTGAATAAGTAGTCCA
>JBBSBG010000143.1:0-7596 GCA_038251495.1 Cytophagales bacterium | reverse complement strand
TTCTTTTTATACTCAAACCATTTTTCACTCAATAACTTATTCATCATCCGGTCAACGAATCGCTTAACTGCTAAATTCCATACTCCCCGAACCTTCATCCCTAATCCATGCGCAATGGTGCGCACAGAAAGACCAAACCCACCATCTAAATATTCAATATGATGCCAATAGCCGCTAGGCATAAATAATGTATCACCATGTTCCATAATCGTGTTCATACCTTTCACATACTTCAAGCCCGGGTAGGTTTGAAAGTCGGGTTTATCAATATCAACTGTTGAGTGCACATTGTATGGCAGGCGATATAATAAATCAGATTGATCAGGAGCAAATAAAACAACTCTTTTGCGGCCATGGAATTGAGTTAAAAAAACATTGCTCATATCAATATCCTGATGCATGCGAACGATCGACTTGGGCGGACCGAAAAACATAAATGGAATTTTGATATAGCCGCCCGTAATGGCCGGGTAACCAAAGTCCTTTAATAACTCCGGTCTATGCTTAAATATTGGAAACAAGAATAATCGTAAGTCAGTCGGTTCGCGTTCAATTAGATTCAAATATTCATCGAATCTCATTTTTGCATTGGGTACCTCAAGTGTTTTTGAAATGTCTTCTTTTCTATTTCCAAACAATCCGACTTCTATATTTCCCATGGATTTTTTAAAAAAATCCATGCTCCACTTATCATAGGCTGGAAATTTTTTCCACAATCCTCGCAACACAACAGGTTGCTGCGGCTCGAGGTATTGCTTTTGAAATTCTTCGCGAGTAATTGAAGCACCATCGATGACAGGTATCGGAGTTTGGATATCTAATGTCATACTTTTAATTAATTGGAGTCTGGTTCAAGGTTAGCTAACGAACTATAAAAAAAATGGTTCCTGATTGTGTATAAAAATCTTTGACCAAAACCGTGTATCCTATTCTGCTTCAGTATTTAGTATACTATCACGTATGCTTTTCAAACAACTTTTTACGGATTAATTTTTTGTAGAAAATATTCACCGAACCCTCGCAAGTTTAGATCCATTTTAGGTTGTGAACGGTGCGTTCGTGCACAATATTGCCCGTATGACCTGTTTCCTTGGGTTCAAATAATAAAACCCAAACTTCTTCCCCATTTGTTCGTGGATTATGTTCTACACCTTTGGGTACAATTATCATCTCACCTTCTTTCACAACTTCGGTTTTGTCGCGAAAGTCCATATACAAAGTGCCTTTGAAGATCATGAATAACTCATCTTCATGCTGATGGCTGTGCCATACAAATTCGTCTTTCACTTTAGCCAGTTTTACATATTGACCATTTAACTCACCAATAATTTTTGGTGTCCAGGTTTCAGAAAACAAACTAAATTTTTCAATAATATTTAACGATGTCATTGTATTCAAATTTAAAAAATCATGCCAATAGCGGCAACCAAGGTCATCACAATGATGAACCATCGAAAGTTTTTCTCTGAGAAATTTCTAATGATCACAACACCCAGGTAGGCGCCAAGCAGAATGACTGGCAAGGTTAGTAAATCAAACAGCACGGTATTGACTGAAATGGTTTTCCAAACAAAAACATGGAAGGGAAACTTAAAACAATTTACTACTATAAAAAACCAAGCTGCAGTACCAATGTATGCATTCTTTGGTAGGCGTGTCGACAACAAATAGATACCCATTACTGAACCGGCAAGATTTCCTACCATAGACGTGAACCCTCCCACTATGCCCATGCCGTTGGCAAACAATTTATTGGTTGGTACTCTATCTTGATGCCCGCCCTGCTCAATCCAAATCATGATGAACACACTGATTAAGATAACAGTGCCCATTATAATTTTGAAAACATGATCGTTAATATTACTCCCAACTATAGTTCCTAAAATAACCCCAACAGCTGCCCATGGAAAAAGTAACTTTAAGTGTTTCCACGATGCATGGCGGTGATAGTAAATAACGCCCACAATATCGCCTAAAATCAAGATGGGTAGTAAAATCCCACTGGAGCGCTGGCCACCAAAAACGGTGGCTAGCAATGGCACCGCTAAAATACCAGTACCATGTACGCCTGTCTTGGCCATGCCTATAAATAAGGCTACCAGCAAAACAATAGATACTTCTGTGTAAGAAAGAGAATAAGAGAAGAGTGAAATCACGGTTTAGGTTAGGGTCTGGTTGCTTGTGGCAAGATGCGGGATTAAAATTACTTAACTAATTTCTTTAATCTGGTATCAATCTCAGATTTTGATAACCGCTTTCCGCGAATCATCATATTATTTACCACCTTAGGATTACTAATATCAGCCCGTGGATTCTCTTCTCTACCAGCAGCTATAGGAAAAGAAATTTACCTACTCGTAGCGCAGAGATTTTACCGGATCAGTTAACGCAGCCTTTATTGTTTGAATGCTGACAACAACAAGTGTAAAGCCAAGTGCTAATAGCATCGTGCCAACAAAAAGCCAAGGATTAACCTGCATGCGGAAGGCAAATGTGGTGAGCCATTCATTAGCAGCATACCAAGTAAGTGGAAAGGCTATTAAGTTTGCAATAACCACTAACATAATAAACTCTTCACTCAACAACTTTGTAATACTAAATACATCAGCGCCTAATATTTTACGAACACCAATTTCTTTGGTTCGGGCTACAACCATAAAAGACACTAACCCCAATAAGCCAATCATAGCAATAACTATGGTAACACCAGCAAAGATGGCAAAGACATTCGCAAGTCTTGTTTCTGATTGATACTGCTGTTCAAAATCCTGATCTAAAAAGAAATAATTAAAATCATAACCCGGAAAATTTTTTGACCACAATTGCTGCACTGACGAAATTAATTGCTCCGTATTGGCCGCCTTGTATTTAATAGCATAGAGATAACTGTTGGCTGGGGCATAGTCGAGCGTCATCGGACCAATCTTTTGTTGTAACCCAAACTGATGATAATTTTTAATCACCCCAATCACCTCACCAGCAGGTGAGTTTGAAGGCGAGGTAATCTTCTTACCGATTGCTTCTGCTGGCGATGCCCAGCCAAATGCAGCTACCGCTTCTTCATTAAGAATTAAACCCTCACCTAAATCATTTTCCCGTTGCAAGTCGAAACCACGACCTGCAATCAATTCCAAACCAAGTACATCAAGATACATTTCATCAACCGCCATATATTCCACGCTTACAGCATCATCGCCCGTCTTGCCTTCCGGATAGGCCACTTGCCCCATCCAACCTGGATGCCCCGGAATTGAATTAGTATAGGTTACACCATCAATCATAGCCACGGAGGACAGTTGCGCTTTAAAAATTTCAAAACCATTTGGGTTGGGTGAATTTGCCGGTGCGGCATTAACTACGATTATTTCATCTTTATCAAAACCCAAATTTTGTTTTTGCATGAAGCTGAGTTGGTCAAGTACGATCCAGGTTCCTGTTACCAAGCCAACTGAAATAACAAATTGAAATACAACCAATATCCTTCTTAGCCGAACTCCACGATAACTGGTTTGCATTTTCCCTTTCAAAACTTCGGCAGGTTTTAATGCCGACATAATTAATGCCGGATAATAACCGGCTAACAATGAAATGACAATAACTAAGGTTATGATTCCGGTAACAATTGAGAAATTAGTTAGCGATGCTAATTCATAATTCTTGCCAATCAATTGATTAAAAAATGGTAAACAGAAACCTAACAGCCCGAACGCCAAGAGCAGAGCCAGCATCGTGAGCACGAAAGACTCACTTAAAAATTGTGCTATTAATCCTTTTTGGGATGATCCAACTACTTTTCTCAGGCCAACTTCTTTAGCACGATAAACAGATCGTGCTGTTGCCAGGTTTACAAAATTGATGCACGCTAATAAGATTACAAATATTGCAATCCCCGATACAAGATAAACGCGATCCATACTTCCCATTGGCCCCATGCCATTACCACTTTTAGAGTTCAGGTAAATTTCCCCAAGTGGCTCAAACTTAACGTAAGCAGTTACGCCCCAGTTTTTAATCATCTCACCGGCCCGGTTCATGTAAATATCTTTAGCCTTGCTGGCGAATGAATTAAAATCAATGCCCTCCTGTACCAACACATAGTTGCGCATGTTTATATTACCCCATCCACTTTCAAAACTGAAATCCCTATTGATCTTTTCGTAGGTTGAAAATGAAACAATCATATCCGCTTGAATGTGCGAGTTTGCAGGAATCTGCATGACACCAGTTACAAGCATATTTAAGGTATCTGCCAATACTAACGTTTTGTTCAATGCGTCTTCGCCAGGAAAATATTTTTCTTCCATCTCTTGCGAGATGACAATACTGTTGGGTTCATTCAAGACATTGGCAGCATTTCCCTTTATAAGGGGAAATGAAAACATGGTAAAGAATTCTTGGCTTGCAAAATGAATTTTCTCGCGAATGCGTTTGTCCTCCTTATTAACTAAAAGGAAGGAAGCACTTCGCGTATATAACACCTGCTCTACTTCTGGAAAATCTTTCTCAAGAATTTTACCTATTGGCCAGCCGTTGGTTTCATTGGCTCCTTCACTCCCTGATTCAGCAGCAAGGATTACGGTGTTTACCCTATAAATTCGATCACCGTTAACATGAAATTTATCAAACGATAGTTCATCAAGCACGTAAATCATGATGAGGATTCCGGCTGTTAGACCTAAGGCAAGCCCCACCAGATTTATGCTGGAATAAGCTTTAAATTTTAATAGTGAACGAAAGGCAATCTTCAGATAATTATAAAGCATGAGAGTTTGGTTTTGCAATCCTTAGGCAATCACAATGCCAGTTGAATATGAGGTGGATTTGGCTTAAAAGGATGCTTAGCAACAAATCAAAGTTTCAAACCGGACAAAAATGTTCGTTAGCGAACGGTGAAAAGCTGTTGATGTAGATCGGTTTTCCCCACCCACTGGCGCAAGAGTCTCGCTTGTGCCGTGCCACTTGTGCCGTGCCGCTTCTATCAAATTGTATAACTCAACGCGACCAAATCCTTCTCTCCAAAAAGATTCACTGTTGCCATCTGGAACACTTTTGTTATCCACAAATCGAACCTGATGATTACAGCAAAACTGATAAAATATAATTCACTATAATCTCCAAACTTATTTCCTGCTCATACCGAAAATTAAGTCTAATTTCCTTTGGCCGCTAAATTATCAATTAGCTGGAAAGAATGGTAGTGGCACAAGCGAGGCGCTTGCGCCTGATTATTTCTCCGCAGAGATTCTCCTGCCTCGGGCACTCCCCCCGCACTGGCGCAAGCGTCTGAATCATAACGCCAGCAAACAGATTAGTATCCACGCAGGATGTCACATGAATTTTGAATATTATTGATTTTGAAAGCTAACCTTTCTTAAGATACTTCCAGTTCCTTATTTTACCATCGGCCATCCACACGAGGGCTGTCGCCATTCTGCTTGTTCGCGTGGCTTCTGTTTTCGCCTCGGCAATCCAGGTCACATATTCTTTTTGGTTGGAATAACTGAAGGCATCAAAAGTTTTTTGAGCCGCTTTGTTGGTTTTCAACGCCTTAATAAAGTAGGGTGGTATTATCAATGCTTTCTTAATCGGTTTCTTTTTCTCAACCTTAATACCTGCATCATTCAGTTTAGCAGCTTCCTTTATGTATTGAATCATAACTTTATCGGAAGGCAAATCTTTAAGTGATTTTATCGAACCTAAATGCCCCATTGCCGATTCACTCGCTGCATTTTTAACCAAGGATTTATCTTTCATTAATGCGCCTTTCCAGAATCCAAAAGAACAATGGTTCTTGAACCCAGCCATGTGGCACATCAAACCCTTGTATTCAAAGTTTGGAAAACTCCATTTCATTACCTCCTCCACATTGGGGCAAGCGAGATGCACAAGTTCACGAAGGTGAGTTAAAATAGGAACAGCAAAATCTGCCGACTTAAGGATGTATGTGTCTATGCGTTTATCTCGTTTTCCCATACTATTAAATTAGAGATTCAAATTCAGATAGTCAATGCTCAAATTTAACAATGGCTATCTGCTTTCATTTTCCTACTTTTACCTATTGAATTTTTAATTGAACTATGGGACGGGTTTTTGAAAAGAGAAAACATAAAATGTTTGCACGCTTTGATCGCATGGCCAAGGGTTTTTCACGAATTGGAAAGGACATTGCCATTGCAGTAAAGCAAGGCGGCCCCAATCCGGATAACAACCCGCGCTTGCGCATGGCTATTCAAAATGCCAAGGGGATAAACATGCCGAAAGATCGGGTGGAAGCGGCCATCAAACGCGCATCAAGTAAAGAAGAGAAAGACTTTCAAGAAGTAATTTATGAAGGCTATGCACCTCATGGAGTACCAGTTGTTGTGGAGTGTGCCACCGATAACCCAACGCGCACAGTTGCCAATATAAGGCTTCTGTTTTCAAAAAATGGGGGCGCCATGGGCAACTCTGCTTCCGTTATGTTTTTATTTGAGCGCAGAGGTGTTTTTAAATTTGATCCGGCAATTTTAAATCTTGACGAACTTGAGCTTGACTTGATTGATGCCGGAGCTGAAGAAATTCAAACTGATGATGAAGAAATTATTGTTTACACCAAGTTCACCGAATTTGGCCACATGCAAAAATTTCTAGAATCAAAAGCATTAGAACCAAAAAGTTCTGAACTTCAACACATTCCTACCAATACCAAAGAACTGAGTGAGGCTGAACAGGATGAAGTGATGGAGTGTGTAAGTGCTTTGGAAGAAGATGATGACGTGCAAACTGTTTACCATAACTTAGCCTAGATGATTAAGCCACTGACCTCATCCTGTCTGGTAATTTTTTCTGTTATCAGTTGTATGGGGCAGCCGGAAGATTCTTTAAAGTTTACTACCGTAAATTTCTATGCAGGTGGCCAAGTGGCGGTACCCAGCGCTGAATTTCGTAATGTAATTAACAACTCAACGGGTAATTTAGGATACGGACTATATACTGGACTTTTGATGAGTCCATTGGGCAAGAACAAGCCCTCACCTATTTTACTGGGTATTGACTTTGGCTTCTTCACTTATGGCAATGAAAAACAAAAAGGTTCTGGCAATATGCCTTCGCTGAAAACCACTCACAATGTATTTACATGGAATGCAGCGGCAAGATTGAAACCACTTCTCCACCAGGGTAAAGTAACTCCGTTTTTTGATGGGTTGATGGGCTTAAAACTTTTCAATTCTAAAACTAAGATCGACAAAGATTTAGCAAACATTATCTTTAATGACAACCAGAATGAGGTTATTAACAATGTGAGAGACATCGGACTAAATTATGGACTAGGCATTGGTTTTTATACTAATCCACAAAAAACAAATACTGCCGGATTTCAATTGCGATTATTATACTTATGGGGCGATGAGGTAAAATATGTGGTGCGAAATTCAGTGGCTGTTGATGCGAACGGAAACGTATCCTTTGAAACTGCCCGCGCAAACACCTCGATGGTAATCATTCAAATTGGTTTTACCGCGCTGGCGTTAAAAACTTTAGTGGGTGCTAATTGATCTCGTTGCAAGCCGGCCAGGGTTCTTCCCGTGAAAAAATCTGCATGATATAAATAGAAGC
>JBBSBG010000142.1:0-7645 GCA_038251495.1 Cytophagales bacterium | reverse complement strand
ATTGATTGTAGAACATTTTACTGATAACATCTATTACTGCAAAGCGCAGGAAAATTCAAATCGGAAAGACTTAGTTTATCTGGAAAGAGAATTAACATCAAACAGTAGTCGTTTTAAGTAAGAATCGATTCGATTCACAATTGAACGAAAGCAAAAGCTCTGTATCCCAGTAACCGAGATGAGCCTATCCAAAGGGAGGGTAGGCAAAAAAGGAGCCTCAGTATTCAGAAAGTGATCGAATTGGGGGCACCCCCAACAACAAATTTGTTTCACAGATTCCCCGCTAAGGAGGGAAGCAGGTCTGCCTACAGTTCTCCCACTTGGAGAAGGATAAGTGGACTCTAACGCTGTGGTTCTAGTCTGCACTAACCTGGGGCTCAAAAAAAGTAAAAACGAGAAACGGGTATCATTGAATGCATCTTGCAGAGCTTCAGCAAAGCGTACTTGCAGCGGAACCAAATGTGCAACGACAACAACAATAAAAAAGTAGCTAAGCGTGGTCTATTTACATTCAAATACTTTTTAGTATCGGGCATTTCTTTCTACAGAATGTAAACTAAACGCGCGCAGAGAAGAAGAAAACGGCCTTCCGAATCAAGGAACGTACCGTAAACATCGGCATGTTTTTTATCCATTACCACATTGAAAAAACATCAATAAAAAAATAAGTTATGGAAAATCAACATTCAGAACAGAAAGCTATTGAACTCTGCGAAAAGTGCGCAGATGTATGCACTACAAATGCGGAAAAATGCAGAGAGGAAGGACTAGATGATTGCGCCAGACTTTGCATGGAATGTGCAATAGCGTGCAATAATGTTGTAGATCAAGAAGGTAAAGTTGATCCCGACCTTTTAAAAAAATGTGCAGATGCATGCGGTGCCTGTGCAGCAAAATGCGAGGCACATGATAATCAGCATTGTACTGAGTGTGCAAAAATTTGCCGCGAGTGTCAGGAAGCATGTTACAGCGCAATGGATTAAATTTTTTATAAATCTAAAATCACAAAATATGAAATACATTGAAACGAGTAATGACACATCAGGCAATCCTGTAAAAATTAATTACAGTGACTACGGAACCGGCAAACCCGTTATTCTTATTTCGGGTTGGCCGCTGAGCAAAGAGATGTGGGAATATCAAACCAATGATTTAGTAACTAGTGGCCACCGCGTGATTGCGTATGACAGACGTGGATTTGGAAAATCGTCACAGCCTTGGGATGGATATGATTATGATACGTTAAGCGATGACCTCAAAGCATTAATTGATCAACTCGACCTCAAAGACGTTACGCTAGTTGGTTTTTCGATGGGCGGTGGCGAAGTGGTTCGTTACTTTAGCCGTCATGGAGGCAAAAATGTTTCGAAAGCAGTTTTAATTTCATCGATAACACCTTACATGTTAAAGACAGAGACCAATCCTGATGGCGTGCCATCAGAAACTTTTGACGACATGGCACATCAAATGCAAAACGACAGGATTGGTTTTTTGGATGCTTTCGGAAAAACTTTTTTTGGTATGGGCATGCTCAACAAACCGTTAAGCACGCCCCTGTTGGAATATTATCGCATGTTATGTTCCGTGGCATCACCCCGTGCCACTGCCGAATGTGCAAAAGCTTTTGCCACCACAGATTTTAGAAGTGAAATGAAATCTGTGCATGTGCCTACCTTGATCATTCATGGTGATGAAGATAAAACGGTTCCCATCACACCTTCAGGAAGGCAATCAGCCAACCTGATTCCAGACAATGCTTTTCTCGTGTATGAAGGCGAACCACATGGTTTGTTTTACACACAACGAGAAAGGTTGAATGCTGATCTGTTGAGATTCATAGATAATGAGGATCACGTTTTACAACATGATGGTGAGAGATTAAACTCAGCCATTTAGTGCGTTGAATTTGAAAGACGATGCGATCGAATTGACAGCACTCTAAATCCTATTTCATTTTGTGTAAGAAAATGGAATAGGATTTCATTTTGTCACGTAGTTCCGTACATAGAGAAAAAGCCTCCCGACCAGGTAGCTTCACCATTGAAATTTGGATTGCCAGAACCTTCTTTTTCGAGATCATTTAAAACATCGAAGTCCATCTGATATTCATAGTTGCCGAAAAGCATTGTTTTGATAAAGATCATACCTTTCATATCCATTTCGCCTTCCATTTGCAAACGCTACTTATTCATGTGTTCATAGGGTCTCTTCGTTTTTTCTGGTAAATGAAACGAACGCGTATTCCTTTTTGCGGTCGTAGTATGTTTGCGAAATTTTCAATCCGCTGTTATCGGATAAGTATTGAATGTCTTGCAGGAAGTATTTTTTTGAAATTTCTGTATGTATAGTTTCAAATGATTCAAATCGCACCTCAAAACCATCTGAAAAATGTACTATTTGATCCTCAAGGCTCACGATATGGCTTATAGTGTAACCATTGGCGGGATTGTACAATGGAAAATGCTCAAATTTTGAAATATCAAAATCAGCACCCAGTTCACGGTTCATTCTAGCGAGTAAATTAAGGTTAAAAGCTTTGGTTACACCTTTGCTATCATCGTATGCAGCCAATATTTTGCGAGGATGTTTAACCAAATCGAACGCAACTATAAAGGCATCATTCTCTTTCAATCCTTGCTTGACGTATCGGAAAAAAGCGGCCGCATCATCTAATAAAAAGTTGCCAATATTTGCACCTAAGAAAAGAACCAATCGTCCGTATGAGGTCTCTGGTAAATCTTTGTAGGTTTGGAAATAATTCCCTGCTTTGCTGCGAACATCAATGCCAGGCACATCAGATTCAATTTCTTGTTTGTTGACGCACAGAATGTTTTCAGAAATATCCATAGCCACATATTCAAGTGCATCAAAATAAGGTTGAAACTGATTAAGTAAATGTTTCGTTTTGCTTCCATCGCCTGCACCTAGTTCAATGATTTGTAAATTTTTATGAACTCTTGCCAAATGCTTTGCCATCAGTTCGCTTTGTTGTTGAATGATTTCCATTTCACAGGCCGGAAGATAATATTCTTCCAGTTGCATAATTTCCTGAAATAATTTGTCGCCAATTTCGTCATAGAAATACCTTGACGAAAGTGCTTTTGGTGTTTTGCTTAATCCTTCTTTTACGTGTTGTAGAAATTTGTTCATTTAGCTTACTGTTTTTTTGCCAAGCGAACACCGGAAAAAATCCATCGTGAGTTGGCTTGAAAAAAGTTGCGGTATGTTTTTCTGGCGTGATTTTCTGGTGTGGCAATTGAAGCTCCTCGCAATACCATTTGATTTAGCATGAATTTACCGTTGTATTCCCCCAAAGCGCCATCTGCTTTATGAAATCCGGGATAAGGCAGATAAGCAGAATTAGTCCATTCCCACAATTGTCCCCACTGAAATTGTGAAGAAGCTACCTCCCATTCAAATTCGGTGGGCAGTCGCATCCCTTTCCATTCGGCAAATGCTGCCGCTTCATAAAACGATAGATGCATTATGGGTTCTAAAGGATTGATTTGCTTCAACCCTTCAAAAGTAAAATGGTGCCAAAGTCCATCTTTTTTATACCAATACAAAGGACGTTGCCAATCGTTGTCTTGAATATGGTGCCAGGCTTCATCGTACCACAGATTAAAATTCTTGTATCCACCGTCTTCTATAAATTCGACAAACTCGCCATTGGTTATTAATCGGTTGCTGATAGAAAAAGGATGTAAATAATACGAATGTTTGGGGCGTTCGTTATCGAAAGAAAAACCTTGTTCGCTAGCACCTATTTCAAATACACCCCCTTCAATTTCTATCCATTTTTCGGTTTGACTTTCTTTATTGAGCGTAAACATTTTTCCTAAAGCGGGAAATGTGGGTTGGCTGCCTAAGATATATTTGATATCATAAACCAGTAATTCTTGATGTTGTTGCTCGTGATTTATCCCAATTTCTATAAGTTCTAAAACTTCTTGGTTCAATGATTGGCTCAATAATTTTCGCATTGCCTCATCTACATATTTACGATAGGCATACACTTCCTCAACGGTAGGTCGGGTCATAAATCCTCGATTTACCCGCAGCGTACGCTCACCCATGTTGTTGTAATAACTATTGAATAAAAAAGCAAAATCGGAATGAAAAGGCGTGTAATCTGCGAGGTGATGCACCAAAATAAACTGCTCAAAAAACCAAGTACTATGAGCCAAATGCCATTTAGGTGGTGATACCTCAACTATAGGCTGCACCACATAGTCTTCGGTAGCGAGTGGCTTGCAAATAACTGTAGATCGCATTCGGGCATTACTATATTTTTCTAGAATGTCCATTTTTATGATTCTACGATTTCTACGCCTTTCCAGAAGGCATAATGTCCTTGTATTTTAGCTGCAGCTGCTTTTGGATTTGGGTAATACCAAGCAGCATCTGGGTTCTTTCCCCCATTTACAGAAAGTGATTTATAACTGGCTTCGCCTTTCCACGGACAAGTACTATGCTTTTGACTGCTTTCAAAAAAATCTTTGTGAATGCTTTCCTGTGGAAAATAATGATTTCCTTCCACCTCTATGGTGTTGTCGCTTTCAGCTATAATTTCGTTGTTCCAAATTGCTTTCATATTATGGTTTGGTTAAAGATTCTAACATAGTGGGAATTAATTCTGAAACAGTGGGATGAGGCAATACAGTGTCTCGTGCCACTTCATACCTTGCACCTGCATACATCATATTTATAAAACTGCTAATAACTTCATCACCACCTACTCCTAAAACGGTGGCTCCTAATATTTTTTTAGTTTCCGCGTCAATCACCACACTCATATAGCCGTAGGTTTCACCTTTTTCTTTAGCTCGGGAAATTTTACTGAATGGACGATGACCAACCAAAAAATTCAATCCCTTTTCCTTTGCCTCTTTCATCGTAATACCCACTCTGCCAAGTGGCGGATCTACAAACAAGCCGTAGGTTAAAATTCGATCAGAGACTTTTCGGTTTTTTCCTTCAAATTTATTTTCTGCAATGATTTCATAATCATTATATGCTGTATGGGTAAATGCTCCTTTGCCGTTGCAATCACCTAGCGCATAAATGCCGGGGATATTGGTTTGCAAATAATCGTCTACTTCTATAAACCCTTTCTGGTTTGTGGTAATGCCTGTAGCATCTAAGTTAAGCGTATCGGTGTTGGCTTTTCTGCCTACTGCCAATAAAACATGAGTTCCGGTAATTTTAGGAGACCCACCCATTTTGCAATCTAATTGAATAGATATAGTTCCATCTTCTTCATTTTTTGTAGTGACGCATGTTGCTTGCAATCGGAAATCAATTCCTTCATCTTCTAAAAATTTTAAAATAGCCTCACTCGTTTCAGTATCTTCTCTTCCTATGATGCTCTCTGTCTCTTCTATAATTGTAACTTGACTTCCAAATCTTCTAAACATTTGGCCAAATTCTAATCCAATATAGCTGCCTCCTACAATAATTAAATGCGTTGGAATTTCTTCTAAGTCTAAAATAGACGTGCTGGTTAAATAGGATACATCTTCATATCCAGCAGGCACAAATGGACGTCCTCCAACATTGATGTATATTTCTTCGGCAGTAAGCAATTCACCATTCACTGAAACCACTTTATGGTCGGTGAAGCTTGCCACACCTCGGAAGTAGGTAATGTTTTCATTTTTTTCTAACCCGGCAGCAATGCCATCCACGGATTTTTGGATCAATGCATCTTTTCGAGCTTTGATTTTTTTTAAATCCGCACGAGCACCCGCTGGTATGTAAATGCCTAGTTCGACACCGTGCATTGCATCCCACATTCTTCTTGCACTTGCAACGTAGGCTTTGGTAGGGGTGCAACCTACATTCAGGCATGTGCCGCCTAAATGTTCCTTTTCAATAAAAGCAACTTTTTTACCTTTTGAAGCAAGTTTAAAAACCAATGGTGTTCCGGCTTGCCCCGAACCAATTACGATGGCATCAAATTTTTTCATTCTGAAAATATGTTTAGCAATTTTTACCGCTCTGTTTGTGGTGTTTGTTTTCTACTAAATGGAAGTGTTGCTCGATGTTTAAACGCATGAAGTGCAGAGGCAACACCAATGATAACAGCAGCAATCACTGCACTCCATGTTATTGATGGAATTTGATCTGTATGACGCACTGCAATAGCAATAAGTGCCCAAATGAACACTGCTCCATATTCTCGCATATTTCTTGAGAAAATCATAAATAGGGCAAGAAGAGTTGCTACTAAAATCATTATTACTGTCCACGTTATTTCTGAAATTCCTCCTGTCCAATTCAATTTAGCGAGGTATGCAGAAATATTCGCAATGGTAGCAACACTAATCCACCCGAAGTATAGATCAATCGGCCACCAAACAAGCGCTATAAACTTTAAAGGGGCATCCCAACGCTGCATATTCAATCGGAGAACTGTTAAGGTCAACATAATAAGAATAAAGAGCATGATGATTACCGAGATTCCAACCTCTTCGTTGAGCCAAAACCAAAGCCATGTTGCATTACCGAGGTGCGCCAAAATTAGTGTAGGTGCAGCCTTTTCAATAAACTCATTATTGCCGTCATCTTTAAAAGCGCGAATCATCATATAAACCCCGAGCACGAGCAATCCGAGGTAGATAATTCCCCAGATGGCAAAGGCGTATCCTGCAGGTGTGAACAAATTATCGAGACTATCACTTACAGATCCTACCGTATTGTTGTTAACCGCAGCCGTATTTGAATAGTAATTCCAAAAGATAAGCACTAACAATACTACCAAATGTAAACTTGCTAAAATTTTATTCTTTTTCATGTGTCTATTTTAAAGTGAAAATAACTCCAACAGAAGCATAATGGATTAACGAGAAATTGTATACCTGATCAACGTCTGCCCCTCCTTCTAGGATCCTGTAACCTAGTTTTATAGCTATTGGATCACTAATTGAGTATTCAAATCCTGCGAAAATATCTTCGGCACGGCCTTGGGGACCCACGAGTGCATCGCCATTCAAGGTAAATAATAATTTTTCAGTTGGGTATAAGTCCAATCGGAAATTAATCAATGGCACAAAACCTAAATCGGTTGTCTCGTCTGATTTTATTCCAGAGTTGAATCCAATACGTGCATCACGAATTTTACCAGTGAGCCCGAGTCCAAATTTAATTTTTTTCCGATCCACGATTTGATAGCGATAAGTCAGTCGATAGGAATTGAATTTATACGAAACATCCGTGACTTCATTTTGCGTATATATGGAATTGCCAAACTTTATTGGTCTCGAAAAAGAACCCGAAGAGTTGAATGTTAGTGGCGCATACAAACCAGAAATCGTGTGTCTATCGTTGATGGTATAAGAAGCTCGTAAACGCAGAAAAGCGGTTTGCCCAGTTCCGAGTTGATCTGGGATATCCACCAAGTTAGCGGTGGTGTTTTCATCATTGGGATATCGAACGTTGTTGCGAGTATTGAAGGAAGCACCGAATTCCGCATCAAATTTAAATTGGGCTTGTGCGCTGAATACGTTTACGAAAATTAAAAATAAAGAAGCTTTGTAGAATAACTTTTTAGACATAATGAAGTGTTTGATTCTATGGTTAAAACTTATTGAAGAAGATATTTCCGCTCGGAGCGTCCTTAAAATATGGTTGGTTGTCATAAATT
>JBBSBG010000141.1:0-7661 GCA_038251495.1 Cytophagales bacterium | reverse complement strand
ATGTCGCTCGTTTACAATTCGCTTGACGAAATGATTCGCAACACAAAGCCTGAAGCAGTTGCTGCTTTTGGTTCTATCTACGATCACCTAAGTGTAGTGCAAACTTGCGCGCCTTTGGGCATTCACGTAATGGTTGAAAAACCGTTAGCGGTAAGCGTTGATCATGCAAAACAAATGGAAGCACTTGCTAAGAAACATACCATTCAGTTGATTACGAATTATGAAACAACCTGGTATGCTACCAATCACAAAGTGAAAGAGATGGTTGATCAAAATGAATTAGGGCAACTGCGCAAAATGGTGGTGCGCGATGGACATGAAGGGCCAAAAGAAATTGGTGTTTCGCCCGAATTTTTAGCCTGGCTTACTGACCCTAAACTAAATGGTGGCGGAGCGGTGATTGACTTTGGATGTTATGGTGCCAACCTGATTACGTGGCTTACTCACGGTAAACGACCTACATCGGTTATGGCCTTGTTGCAACAATTTAAACCCGACATCTATCCTAAGGTAGATGATGAGGCCATAATAATTTTAGAATACCCCGGTATGCAGGGTGTGATTCAGGCCTCGTGGAATTGGCCGGTTGCCAGAAAGGATATGGAAGTGTATGGAGCCACCGGCTATGTGTACAGTGATAATCGATCGAAACTTCGTATTCGGTTAAAAGATGATAAAGCAGAACACGAAGAAATATTGAAAGATCGGGAAGCTCCGCTCGATGATCCGTTTGCTTTGTTAGCAGGCCTGGTTGGCAAACAACTAAAACTTGAACCGTATGACTTAAGCTCGTTGGAGAACAATATGATTGTAGTTGAAATTTTACAAGCTGCTATTCAAAGTTCTAAAACGGGTAAGAAGGTAATATTAAAGTAAGCATGAGCAACCTGTTGCTGGAGGACAAAGTTTTTGAAGGGGTTGATTACAGAACCACCCGGTTTGAAGTAGGGGAGTATGAAAGCTGCCGTTTTGTGAATTGTGTTTTTGCGAATGGCGACTTGTCAGAGACTAAATTTTTGGAATGCACATTTGAGAATTGCGACTTAAGCATGGTGCATGTAGCGAAGACTTCTTGTCAGGAGGTGGTTTTTAAAAATTGTAAGATGCTGGGGTTACGGTTTGATATGTGTAATAACTTGTTGCTATCTTTTTCATTTACAAATTGCATTCTTGATTACGCCTCCTTCTTTAAACTTAAAGTAAAGAATACCCAGCTTAAAGATTGCAAACTACAAGAAGTTGATTTTGTGGAGTCTGATCTTACAGGCTCCACATTTTCTAATTGCGACCTTACAAGCGCACGCTTTGAAAATACAGTTCTTGAAAATGTTGACTTTAGAACAGCAACTAACTATTCGCTCAACCCCGACCTGAACAAACTTGCTAAGGCAAAGTTTGCGTTAGCGGCAAGAAATTTATTATTCCTGCCCATATCAGGGCTCTCTTATTTAAGGGCATCTCTAAAAACTCCGCTTGCCCTTCTCTTTTGCCTGCCTGCACGAAGCCCCACCTGCATTTAACTTTGTACGGGCATGCGTTTCGGCAAATGCAGGGCGAAGGGGCGGGGGTTGAGGTAATGAGTGCAAGGGTTTTTAGAGATGCTCATTAGTTTTTGATGTCAGTTCTTTCGACCTGACATTTTTATTGCTTTTGACTTTTTTTTGAAACCTTCGGGTTGAAAAACCTTTGGGCATTTTAAAAACCAGCAGTGGGCTAAATGAATATTTTATTGGTGATTCTTCGTTTGATTTGCAGAAAGATTTAAAAGCCTTAAACGCAATTCATCATCAACAATTTTGAAAAGATTTAAATAAATTAAGAAGCTTTCATCCGCTGCCAGTTTTTCACGTGTTACTAAATCTACCGTTTCTTCCTGCATAGCTTGAAGTTGCGCCTTTAATTCATCCAAATTCTGGTGCGAAGTGCTTTCCCGCGCTTGCTTTCGAATAGTCATTAATTTTTGATAGTATACATCAACTTTATTTTTCTTTTTATTTTGCTGCCACTTGGCAATTGTAAATAGCGAGCTGGCGAGTGCCACAAGAATGGTAACCACCACACCTAATAATTCTGCATATCGCTCGAAAAATGACGGCTCATGACGGTTCAAGAAATCGCGCGTACCTTGATGAATTACAAAATTTTGGGTTGAAGGATTAAATTCACCAGAGAATTTGTAGAGTAATGGATTGATTTTTTTAAGTTCCTGACTATTCTCAGCAAGAATCTTGATTACATTGTAAACAAATTTAGAATCGATATTAGAACGGCAGACAAATACGGCATCTACTTTTACGGTAAGGATAGAAGTTTTGGTGAAGGAACCATATTGATCGCGCGAAATAATATAGGGTTCCAATTGTGGATGCCGGGCGCAGATTCCTTCTACCACAGATCCCTGCCCCAGTTTGGTAACTTCATCTATACTAAAGAGGCGATACCCAGCCAGATCCCGGAGTTCTTCTAGGGTTAGTAAATCAGTAAAAGAAAAGATCACATCGGCTTCGAAGAAATCATAGACATCTACAAACGTGCACGAGCTTCCGTCAATGCCAAGGTCATTCATCAATTCGTGAACAAACCGATAGGTACCACTTTCTGGTGTGCCTGCAAATATTTTGCCTAGCTTGAATAACTCCTGAAGCGAGGCCGGATGCTTTTCATGCCGGAACAATATGTGAAGGATCTGCGGATAGAGGGGTACAACCGTATATACTCGATCGCTAAACCGTGCATAATTATCTACAATACCAAAGTCTGCTAGCCCACTTTCAAGGGAGTCCAGATTTGCCATCGATCCCACGCCCCTGATAACCTGAAGACTGTCATCCAGGTGTTGGTTTAGTATCGAAGCTATCGTAACAGCTATTTGATTTTGCGGGTCTTCAATATTTCCAAGTATGGTATAAGATTCTTTTCGACTATTACAGGAGACTATAACTAAAAAGGCTAATAGAAATTTAGATATCCGCACAGATAGGTGCTAATTTATTTTTCCGGTAGTTCTGTAAAGAAGATAGTTTTTTGAGGCTGTTTTTTCATTATTCTTCGGATCACCTAACCAAAGTTCGCGGCCATTCACTGACACTGTGCGTTCAAATAAATACAGTTTATCTTTAAGAATCACAAAGTTATCATACTTAGGGGTTGTTGCTCTTCCCATCGCTAATGTCATTGAGCACCAGCCGCCAAATTGTGGCAGATATTTAGAAGGAGCAGCTTTAAATTTTTTCTGATTTTCTTCCGATGAGAAACGATAGGTAACCTCATCGCTTACAGCTTCCAAATCAGCGTTACCTGCTTTAGGTGTGCCTTGAAAATAACTCACGGGATCAAAGCCACCTACACCAATATTTTGTTCTTTTACGCAGTATCTCAGCGTGTCGGGTTTTGTTTGAGCTAAGGAGGATGCGCCTATTAAGTTGAGTAGAGTAAATAATCCAAGTGTGTACGTTTTCATAATGGTTTAGATTTAAGTAAATTTCTTATTTTAAAAAAAATGTGTTCTATAATTATTATCAGTTAAACAAATTAAAATTGGTAATGTTACTCTTTCAATTCTCTTAGAACAGCCATCAATAGAGAACCTTTCAGCCGCTTCTTATAATCGGGGTTAATGTACTCAAAAAGAATATCCCCTTGCTTATTGAGTACAAAAACGGCCGGCACAGGTAGGAGCACTTCTTTATTCTTGCCACCCGAAGATTTGTTTAGCAATTCTGCGTATTTCTCAGGCGCTTTAAATGCCAAACCAAATGCTTTTATTAACGCTGCATCATTATCGCTTAAGAGAATATAATTCAACTTATTCTTATCTGCAGAAGCGCTGAGGCTTTCCGGGGAATCTGGACTAATGGCTATAATCTGATATCCTGCTGCTAAAATATCTGGTTCGATAGTTTGAAGCTCGGCCAGATGTAAATTACAATACGGACACCAGCCGCCTCGGTAAAAAACTAAAATGCTTTGCTTCAGGCCTGCCAGTACCTGCAAGTCCACATTATTGCCCTTGATATCCAACAGGCTAATGGATGGAATTTTTTCGCCAATTAACAAAGGCGAGATGTCAGTAGGCTCTCGCGCCACATTGATAGTTTGTGCTATCAGAGACCAGGCACTTAAGGTAAGTGTTACAGTAATAAATAGTAATCTCATGGTTATAGGTCGTTTGCATTTCTAAAAATATTGTCCAATCCCAATAATCCAACCGGCATTTTTATCATAGTCGTAGCCATAGTCAATTCGCAACATTGTATCAAAGGCTCTTTTATATATCAGGCGAACACCGAGACCTGAAAAAGCACGCATATTTTCGCTTTTACTAAAGTCATCAAAATCTCCCCCGGGTTTACGCCATGAACCAAAATCAATAAATCCAACGCCTTGTCCTGCTAATTTTTTTCCGTCAAATAGCGTATAGCGAAGTTCTGAGTTAATCACCAGTGATCCTGTACCCCTGTCTACGCGATTACCAACACCGCGTATGTTGAGATAGCTATCTAACACGAACGGAGCAAAGGGGTTGGAATCGTTGGTAGCGATTCCTATCCGCAAGCGATTGGCCCAGTTCAACCGATTGCCAATATTTTTAAAATAACGAAACTCATTAAACACTATGATAAAGTTCCGGACCTCATCCAGCGAATGGATGAATTCGATATTCAACTGGTTGTAAAAACCAGTGACTTGAAAGAAGTTATAGTTTAAATGATTGCTTTTGAATATTATTTTTGATAACAATTTGTCACCTTGAACAATCGCTGGAAATTCATCTGTCAAAAAATCACGTGATTGAAAACGCTCACTAAAAATGCCAATACCCGCGTCAAGCGTTTCCCTAAAAGAAAGAAATCTAACTGCGCTCACGTATCCGGTGTGGTTAGTATAATTGAACTTGGTAATACCACCCGGGGTATTTAGGGGTTCGATAGTAGCCCATTTAATTAGCGAAGATGTAATACCCCATTTTGAATTTCCTATTCGATCAGTAGAATAGTTCAGGTAGACCGAATGTCTGTCATAGTATTGATAATATGCAAAAAATTTATCGCCACGACCGCTAAAATTAAGACTTTGAATGCCAACTCTGCACCAAAATGTTTCTGCGGTTTGTCCAAGCGTAAGCACAGGCAGCGTATTAATCATTTCGACACAGGAAAACAATATTAAGATACCTTGCCTATCAGGTTTAACAATTGTCTTGACTTCCGCCAAGATGCCCAGGTTAAGTAACCTCTGTTCATCTTGTTTTAGGTTAGCTGAATCATAGGATTCGCCAATTTTGGTCGTAAGGTATTGATGCAGGAATGTTGTCCTTGTGCGTGTTAAACCCTCAAACCGGATTTCTGTGATCTTTTCTTGCGCTTGTACTAATTCGACTGTGACCAACATAATAAAAAAAATAATCCGTATCGATACCTTATCTTTTTCTCTCACTTTCACTGCTAGGGTTTCTCAAAGGGTACATCAAGAATCACCATTAGTTCATCAGCCAAACTTATACTACTTCCGCCTACCGCATAATCGCGTCTGTTCAATTTAAATTCTCCTTTAAATCGAGGGTTGCCATTGGATATTGCAAAGGTGAAGGGAAACGTAATTTCCTTTGTAATATTCTTAATAGTCAGTTTGCCGGTTACAATCCCCTCACTGGCGTTACCCTTTACTACTTTGGTAGAACTAAACTCAATAACGGGAAATTGACTAACATCAAAATAGTCCGACTTACGTAGATGATTATCCCGCATGCCAATACCCGTATCAATTGACTTTGCGTTAAGTGAAACTTTGAACTTAGTGCCTGAAAAATCATTTTCATTAAATTCAAGTGTTCCAGTTAGGCCGGTAAAAGAGCCGTCCACGGTGGAGCCAAAGTTTTTAATCTTAAAATTTACTTTTGCATCAGCATTGGGTATGTAGGCCTGCCCATGCGCACTTAGTGTAACAAAAAAAATACAAGCAATAAGGAACTGCCTCATTTTAATTGGTTTCTGATTTTCCAAATAATGACGAAAATTGCTGACACCAGATTAACACAAATTTAAACTCAGTCAAATTTGTACCGGCTGGTATTTCATAAGACTGCTTTCCGGTTGTTGACTTTAGTTTCCCTAAGTTAACAAACGAAGTTGCGCCTGTAGTTGTACTTAAATATACCCGTAAGTCAGGGCCGTTACTTGATGAAAAATCATCTAAAAGTAACACCAGCTTTCCATTTTCATTATACAATTGAGCCACCCCGCTTACCTTGTAGTTATTGCTGCCCGTTAGGTTACCTTGGCGCAGTAAAGTCGCCTTTGTGGGGTCAAACGTATCGTTAACTGGTGCTGTCGGAGTGGCATCCTCAGCCCCACACGCTAACGCGAGAACGGCAAGTAATCCAAAAATTATCTTTTTCATGGTGTGGTATTTTAAAACTGTTTTGTAATTCCGAGACTAAATAAACCCGCTTTGTTTCTAAACCTGTCGTTCGCTTCCGGAGCTTGTTGAATTTGTGTGTCGGTTGTATACTCCGTAAAGAGGAATTGATAGGCTATTTTTATTGCGAGTTTTTCATTGAAGAAATAGCGCGCATAAAATTCAGAATTTAACGTACCCCTGTCATTATTACCTACTAGCAGAACATTAAAAGATGTTGGGTTGCCTGAGGTAGCCTCGCCTTGCGTTCCATTCAGGTAAGTTCCATTTTTCTTTGAACCAAGGGTAAACCCTAAAGCATCAATGTTAAAGCCTAAACCAATCTTTGGAGATAGCCTGTAACCCAGATTGACGGCAAGATTAATGGCATTAACCTGCGGAGATCCCAATAAAATAGAATCGGTCTTGGCAACATCGTTTGCTAAGGCAGCGGGGGCAGAGGAGTAATATTGGTTACTGCCAAAGTAAGAAGTAAAACGGCCACCCACACCAATTTCAATTTTTTTAGCTGTTCCTAGTTTCCAAAGATGAAAGTAATCAATTGAAATGCTGCCTTGGCTATTGCCAATTGCGCCAGTAATACTTCCATAGTTCACGGTGCTTGAAGTCTGGGCTGAAGTTGCCGCCACTACGCTAAAAAATAGAAGGAGGAAAACAAGAAGTTTCATGGTTAAATAAGTTAGATGATAGTATTACTATTTAACTCAGATAGTAACGCTTTGGTTCCTCCCGGACTTGTCTTGGCAGCGACAAAACTCCTGTTTGCACGAGCGCATTTTGCGCATGCCCATGGCGATAGACCATTGCCCGCATGAAGTCATTCATTTTTAATCCCGCATTATGCAATAGAAATGCATCCTAATGCATAGTCTGGGTCAATTTTTAATGCAACACTCCATTCATCAGAATAAAAACGGAGGGGGAACTAATAACTTCAAAAACTTGCATTGAGCTTACCCGAAGTGGAAGAAGCGCCACATTTTGAAAAAACTTCTTTTCGGGTGAAGAAGAAGATATTTGTTACGTTGGATACCGCCAGGTCAATAGCATGCTTTAAACTTTCAGAGGTTGATCAGTCGGTGTTTGTAACACACGCTACCATTTACTCGGTGGCCAACAAATGGGGCAAACAAGGCTGGACATTGATGGAGTTAAAGAAAGTTTCAAAAAGTCTTTGCTTAGATGCGTTGCAAACTTCTTATTGCACGGTGACGCCTAAAAAGTTGGCTGCCTTGGTGCGAACT
>JBBSBG010000140.1:0-7721 GCA_038251495.1 Cytophagales bacterium | reverse complement strand
GTGCCTAATGAAGATGCGCACACTCTGTTTCTGGCATTAGACTTTGCGGTTTGCACCGATGGGAGCGATGATCTTGTCCCCAGACTAATCGAAATGCAAGGTTTCCCCTCGATGTTTGGATATCAGGATTTACTTGGTAATAAGTTTCGCCAACATTATAAGCTGCCTTCCAATTTTGAATTTCATTTTAATGAAACTTCAGAGTCTTACTGGGCACAACTTCGCAAGGCAATTGTTAAAGAGCATGACCCCGAAAATGTTATCCTACTAGAGATTGATCCGCTAAAACAAAACACAGCCATCGACTTTCTGGTTACACAGCATCACCTGGGTGTTCAACCGGTACATTTGGGTGATGTAATTATCCGCAACCGAAAACTTTTTTATAAAAAAAATAAAGTTGAAGTCCCTATTCACAGAATTTATAACCGTGTAATTTTTGATGAGTTGCTAGCAAAGAAAGATCTCAAAACGGATTTTCATTTAACGGAAGATGTTGATGTGGAGTGGGCAGGTCACCCCAATTGGTTTTATTACATCAGTAAATATACGATGCCGTTCCTTACCAGCACTTCGGTGCCTGACTGTAAGTTTTTAAATGAATACTCAGCGCTTCCTTCTGATTTAGATCAGTATGTCCTCAAGCCATTGTTTTCATTTTCAGGAAGCGGTGTAATTTTTAACGTAACCGAAAAAGATATTTTAGAAATTGCACAGAATGAAAGGCATAATTTTATGCTTCAACGCAAAGTGCATTACCAACCCGTGGTTCAGGCACCCGATGGATTAGTGAAAACTGAAATCCGGTTATTGTTTTTGTGGGATGAAGGGGCAGCTCGACCAAAGCTGATAACCAACTTGGCACGCTTAAGCCGTGGTGATATGATTGGCGTGAAGTACAACAAAGATAAAACGTGGGTAGGCGGCACCGTTGGCTTCTTCGAAAAATAAGTCATGTCTAGTCATCACATTGTGCGCGAAGATCAGGAACCCGCTTTGCTGATTTTGAATGCCCATGCAATCCCTTTTGCGAAAATTCAGGAACTGCTTGAGTGGATGCCAACCGTGCTTGTTGCGAAAAGCGAGATTGAGACTGTTTTAAGTTGGGGCATAAAGGTGGATGTATTCATTGCGCCAGCGTCCGAGATAATCTTTTGGGAAGAAAAACTAGTTGATCAATTTCCGATTAAAATTATTTCTGATGATTCTGAAGGGGACTCGTTAGTAACAGCCTTCAATTTTTTAAAGAGTACTAAGGCAAGGGCAATTAATTGTTTACTGAAGACTAAAGACCAACTGAGTAAATTGGAATGGTATCCTCAGGTAGATATTGAGGCATTTGTTGACGGCAAGCGGTGGAGCTGGATAAAGTCGGGCAAGTTTGAAAAATGGCTGACTTCAAATACCAAGCTTTATACTTATCCAGATGGCAAAATTATAGAAGTGAAGCGAGATGGAACGTTCTCTTTGATTAGCGAACGGTCTTTTTGTGTGGGAGAAGATTTAGTTTGATTTTCTGCCGTTAACAATCCTTTCCTTTCCATCAATATCTTTTATGATTTTAACATCAGCAAAGTTAGATGCTTTCATTAACCCCATTACTTCTTTTCCAAAATGCTCATTGATCTCGAACCAAAGTGAGCCGTTGGTTGAAAGTGCATTTTTGCTTTTCTGAATTATTGATTTATAAAAAGCCAAGGGATCATTTTTAGGTGCGAACAAAGCCAAGTGAGGTTCAAACTCCAGCACGTTAAGTTTCACTGTACTTTTCTCTTCAATGGCTATATAAGGCGGATTGCTAATAATTAAATCAAAGGCTTCGGTTAACTCAGCATTCAAAATATCATGTTCAATAAAATGAACCGAAGCTTTATGCAGCATTGCATTTTCCTTGGCACAGTCTAAGGCAGTTGGGCTTATATCGGAAGCTATAACAGTTGCATTTTTAATTTCCAACGCGAGTGAAATGGCAATGCAGCCGCTACCTGTTCCAATATCAAGTATGCGAATCGGATTAGTATTTCCAATTCGGCTTTCGATTATCTCATGTATCAGTAATTCGGTTTCGGGCCGGGGAATTAAAACGGTTGGTTTGACTTTAAAAGATCGACCAAAGAAAAATGCTTCTTTCAAAATATATTGAATGGGTTCCTGATTGTTAATGCGCTCAATGCATAAGTTCAACTCAGGCTGATTAACGGTATGAATTAGTTTACCTGATAAAACATCCGTTTTTGTAAGTCCGAATTTATTTTCGAGCAGCAGATAAATAATACTCTGAATTTCGGCTTTCTCCTCGTTAAGAGTTACTCGACTTATCAGATCGTTAAGAAGTTCTTTGGAATTGGTCATCTTGAAAATGATCTTTGCAAGGTAAGTATTACGCATGACTCCAGACGAACTTTTGATGCAGCGCACATTTGAACTAGCCAAATTAGGGCAGGGTTCAGTGAGCCCAAATCCATTGGTAGGTTGTGTAATTGTAAACGATGGAGTTGTAATAGGTGAAGGTTGGCATAAGCAGTATGGCGAACCGCATGCTGAAGTAAATGCCGTAGCCATGGTAAAAGATAAAAACTTGTTATCCGGATCCACCGTGTATGTAAATCTGGAACCGTGTTCTCATACCGGAAAAACTCCACCCTGTGCAGATTTGCTGATTAAGCATCAAGTTAAAAAAGTAATTATCTCAAATGTTGATTCAAATCCATTAGTTGGTGGAGCCGGAATAAAAAAACTCACGGAAGCTGGAATTGAAGTTGTTACCGGAGTGCTCAAGCGCGAAGGGCGTCAACTAAACAGGAGGTTCTTCACATTTCATGAAGCCCAACGACCGTACATTATTTTAAAATGGGCGCAAACGGCCGATGGATTCATTGCTCGAAGTAATTATGAATCGCGGTGGATTAGCAATGAGTTCTCAAGACAGCTTGTGCATAAATGGCGCAGCGAGGAAGATGCGGTTTTGATAGGCACTAAAACAGCAGCGCACGATAATCCAAAATTAACGGTGCGCGATTGGTCGGGCCGCAATCCAGTAAGAATTGTGAGCGATCGCTTTTTGCGCTTACCGGATAAGTTGAATTTGTTTGATGGCTCGGAACGAACGATTTGTTACAATTTACTTAAGCACGAAGAGCATCCTAACATCAAACTAATTCGACTCGATGAAAAGGATTTTTTGATTTCCATGCTTGATCATTTGATGAAAGAGAAAATTCAGTCGTTGATTGTAGAGGGCGGAAGTCTGACTTTATCACTATTTATTGAAGCCGGGCTATGGGATGAGGTTCGGGTATTTTCCTCATCCAGATTATTTCACGAAGGCATTTCAGCTCCATCGTTTAAGGGAGATTTAATTGCTGAAGAAAAAATTGATTCAGATCTGCTGAAAATTTATGAGCCTGCAAAACTAAAATCGCACCAGTAGTTTTGCTTGCGTTCCATAAAAATGCAAAGTAGGCTTAATCCTGCTTGTAGTTTTTTGATTATAAAGCTCCAAAGCGCCAAATGCTCGTCCTTTAAACGCTCGATTGAAGGGGATAGAGGCCAAAATTAATCCGGCACCGCCAATAGCCAAGCTCCATTCAGGATCACCGCCCACCACGGCCGTGCCTATAGGGAATCCAATTAAAAGCCCACCAGCAAATCCCAGCACTCCAGCAATGTTATAATTGGCCTTAGCTTTTTTAAACTCTTCGAATGCTACTGGATTTGTCTTTAAAATGTTAAGAACCTGTTTTGGACTTAGAACCAATGTGTCCATTTCAAAACGTACACCACCAAAGGTTTTATACATTTTTATTTCTTGAGCCTGGCTTATACCAACAAGCGGAAAGCACGCCAAAACGAACAGGAGTAGTGGTCTCATTGATAAAAATGTATTTAGCTAAGGCGTTTAGCCACTTCATCCCAGTTTACCACATTCCACCAATTGGCAACGTATTCGTTGCGCTTGTTTCGATACTTAAGATAGTACGCATGTTCCCACACATCCAGGGCAAGTAATGGAGTGCCTTTTAATTCGCTGATGTCCATCAACGGATTGTCCTGATTGGGTGTTGATCCTATCTTCAACGCATTTCCATCCTTCACTAACCAGGCCCACCCTGAACCAAAGCGAGTCATGGCAGCCTGAGTAAATAATTCTTTGAATTTATCAAGAGATCCAAAAGTAGACTGAATAGCATCAGCAACTTTTCCTGTGGGAGGTGCACCGCTTCCGGGTCTCATCACCTGCCAGAAGAAATTATGATTCCAGGCCCCGCCTCCATTGTTGCGTGCTTTCGCAGATAGTTTTGAGGTGTTGGAGAAGAATTCTTGTTCGGCTGAAAAAGTAATATTTTCTGCGGCAATTGCATCGTTTACATTTTTGATGTAGGCCGCATGATGCTTACCATAATGAATCTCCATGGTCATGGTATCGATGTAAGGTTCCAGCGCATTGTTTGCATAAGGAAGTGGTATCTGAGAAAACTGAATGGGCGGATTTATATTTTCTAATGCGAATAAACCAGTTGGCTTTACGATGAATGGTGCGGCCATGGCTAACGAGGTGGCGATTGATTCCTTAACAAACTTTCTTCTATTTATTGATTTCATGGTGATTTTGAATTTAAGTTGCTTTCTCGCGAAAATCTTGCCTGACCGGGCGCGATAAGTAAATTTACCCAAAAATAATTAGCTTGCATTAACCCTATAATTCTACCCTTATGGCGGAAATACTCTTTGATACTATTCCCTCGCTGGATCTTGCTGATTTTACCAGTGGCGACCCAATTAGAAAAGCAAAGTTTATAAAGCAGTTGGGTGAGGCTTATAATAGTATTGGTTTTATTGCAATTAGCAATCATTACCTCACCGATGAATTATCGGCTCAGCTTTACGCGATTATAAAAGAGTTCTATGCCCTACCGGACTCCATAAAACAAAAGTATGAGATACCTGACTTAGCTGGTCAGCGCGGGTATATTGGTAAAGGAAAAGAGCACGCAAAAGGTAGAAACACGGGTGACCTGAAAGAGTTTTATCATGTTGGTCAGGTAGTGTTGGATAATGATCCCATCAAAAAAGAATATCCGGATAATGTTTGGCCTATAGAACTTCCCAACCTTGAGACAATTGCGTTAGATGTTTATAAGCGACTGGAGAATACCGGGGTGCAAATGCTTCGCGCAATAGCGCTCTATCTTAATCTTCCTGAAAACTATTTTGATGCTAAAGTACATCATGGCAATAGCATCCTTCGGCCCATCCATTACTTTCCAATTGAAGATCCTAACTCGGTACCCGAAGATGCTGTACGCGCAGCGGAGCATGGAGATATAAATCTTATTACACTTCTAATGGGTGCCAGCGCTGATGGGCTGCAGGTATTGCGCAGAGATGGAAAATGGATTTCAATTACTGCCTTACCTGAGCAATTGGTTGTGAATGTTGGCGATATGTTGGAAAGGTTGACAAATAAAAAATTAAAGTCAACAATACATAGAGTTGTAAATCCGCCTCGGGAGCTGATGAATCATCCGCGCTATTCAATACCTTTCTTCATGCATCCACGATCTGAAATGGATCTCACAGCATTACCATCATGTGTGGATGAAAGTCATCCTAAATTATGGGAGAATACTACGGCTGGTGAATTCCTCAATCAACGGTTGAAGGAGATTGGACTAAAAAAGTAAATCGGAAAGTATGGTACAGCCGATCCGCTTTATCATCTTTCTTAAGGACATCTTACTGCTGTCTGTTACCTGTTTTGGTGGACCGCAGGCTCACTTCGCTCATTTCCAAAAGACGTTAGTAAAAAAGAGAAACTATATTTCTGATGAAGACTTGATTGAACTCAATGCATTATGCCAGGTTGTTCCAGGTCCTACATCTACGCAAACATTATCGGCCATTGGGTATCGGTTAGGCGGAGCCAAGTTGGCTTATCTCACGCTTCTCATTTGGTTGCTGCCTTCTATGGCAATTATGACAACCGTAGGAATTCTGGTAAGTAGTTTTGAAACAAAAAATATTTCACTCGCTTTTACCCGATTTATTCAGCCCATGGCTGTTGGTTTCATAGCGTATGCCGCTTACTCAATCACAAAAAAAACAGTAACAACAAAAAGAGGGTTGGTGCTTATGATTTTAGCGGGCATCGCTACTTATTTCATTAAATCACCGGTTGTATTCCCGGTTGTGCTACTAGTTGCAGGATTATTTACAGCTCTGAATTACAAAGCCCATCCGCGCGAAGAGAAGAAAAAGATTGATGTTTCGTGGGCTAATTTTTTACTATGGGCAGGCGTATTAATTTTTGCGGCTATTCTGGGCGGATTAACTAAGAAGATGCCTGAGTTCTTGCCCATACGTTTGTTTGAAAATTTTTATCGAAATGGAAGTTTGATTTTTGGCGGTGGCCAGGTATTGATACCCATGCTCTACACAGAATTTGTGCAATATGCGCCAAAACAATACCTCAGCCCTGAAGAATTTCTTTCCGGGTATGCGTTTGTGCAAGGATTACCGGGGCCGGTATTTTCATTTAGTTCTTATATAGGGGCGCTTGCTATGCGCGATTATGGTGTGATGGGTGCAATTATTGGTGCTATTATGTCTGCCGCAGGTATTTTTCTTCCAGGAACATTCTTGATTTTCTTTCTTATCAGGATATGGGATAGCCTAAAGAAATTCCGACCTATTCGTGCATCGTTGGAAGGCATCAATGCGGCTAATGCTGGCCTTGTTGCCGCAGCAGCAATTCTACTCTTTCAGCCGCTTATTTATGAACAACCCATTCGTTTGGTTTTGTTGAATGGCCTTTATACAATTACCACGTTCGGCCTTACAGCGTTTACTAAAATTCCATCCTGGGCAATTATTCTTATAGGCTTAGTGTGCGGATTGGTGCTCTAAAAATTCGGTCATAAAAAAAGCCCTAACTTATTGTCAGGACTTCTTATTTATCCGATTAAGTGATTAGCCTAATTTGAAAATAATTGGAATAACCATTTTTTGGCGCACTGGCTTTCCTCTTTGCTTACCTGGCTTCCATGCCGGGGCGCTTTGCACAATTCTCACAGCTTCCTCATCGCAACCAGCGCCAATTCCTTTTATTGATCTTACGTCAACAATAGTACCATCACGATTTACAACAAACTCAACGAAAACCCTTCCTTCAACACCCATTCTTCGAGCTTGAGCAGGATACTTAATTTTTTCGCTCACGAATTTGTAGAAAGCGGGCATACCACCTTTCGGTGTAGCAGTTTCCTCCACCACACTGAATATTTGATCCACATCTTCCTTCTCTTCTGCCGGAGCAACTATAATTGTTTCAACTTTAGTTTCTTCCGTTACTTCAACGTCAAACTTTAGATTTAAATCTTCTTTGATTTCTTCTTCATCAGGCACTTCAACAATTTGTGGTTGTTGGATAACCGGAGCTGGTGGAGGTGGCTGTTCTGTAGGCGGCACTTCTAACATTTCTTCAAAAACGTTAGCACTTTTTCCCTGTAGGTCAAGTAGACTTTCATCGTAATCTTTCCAAGTAAATGCTGTGAGTGTAATAACCATCGTTATCAATAAACCGATACTAAAGAAAAGAGCGGTCTTTCTCGTTAAATCGGCTTTTTCTGTCTTTTTCGCTTCCATAGTACTTAAATTACTGGTTAAGGAATTTCAAATATAATAATAGAATCCACCGATGACCATCCAGTCACAGAAAATCC
>JBBSBG010000139.1:0-7749 GCA_038251495.1 Cytophagales bacterium | reverse complement strand
GTAGCTAAGCTATTCGAAAACAAATACAAATACGATCAGATGTTAGTAGAAAAGGAAATTACTTTCTATTCGCATTGCGAGCATCATTTTGTACCCATCTATGGTAAAGCGCACGTAGCGTATTTTTCAAGTGGAAAAGTAATTGGTCTTTCAAAGATCAACCGCATTGTTCAATATTTTGCCAAGCGCCCGCAAGTGCAGGAAAGATTAACCGTTCAAATTGGCAAAGAACTTCAGCGCATTTTGGCCACTGATCATGTGGGTATTGTGATGGATGCCAATCACATGTGTGTGGCTTCGCGAGGTGTGGGTGATACTAATAGCAAGACTGGTACTGCTTTTTTTGGAGGTCGCTTTGCGGATGAAAATACCAAGCGTGAATTTCTGAACTACATTAATAGTAAGTAAGTCTTGAGTAATATGTCAATAATCCAGAGTAGCTGTAACCGCTAAATTCGCAAATCGTACTTCGTAAATCGTAAATTTTACTTCCGCCTCCGAAAATCTGTACCTCGCAATTCGTAATTCGTAATTGAATTTACTCGTTAATTTAGTAGTTTAGCACTCCCTAAACATCGAAAAAATAACGATTATGGTATTTGATTTAGAAATGATTAAGGCCCACTATGCAGCCATGCCGGGCCGAATCGCGAAAGCAAGAAAAGTAGTTGGAAAACCGCTAACACTTTCTGAAAAAATTCTATACGCTCACCTTCATAGCAGCCAAAAGCTTGAAGCATTTGGACGTGGGAAATCTTATGTGGATTTTGCTCCGGATCGCGTGGCGATGCAAGATGCTACGGCACAGATGGCATTACTTCAATTCATGTCTGGCGGCATACCTAAAGTATTGGTTCCATCCACAGTGCATTGCGATCACTTGATCTTGGCAAAAGATGGCGCAAAAAAAGACTTGAAAGATTCCGTTACCGCCAGCGGTGAAGTGTTTAACTTCCTCGAGTCAGTTTCTAATAAATACGGTATCGGCTTCTGGAGACCCGGGGCTGGTATCATTCATCAGGTGGTGATCGAAAATTATGCATTCCCCGGTGGAATGATGATCGGTACTGACTCGCACACGGTGAATGCAGGAGGATTAGGTATGGTAGCTATTGGTGTTGGTGGCGCAGATGCGGTGGATGTAATGTCGGGCATGCCGTGGGAATTAAAATTTCCAAAGTTGATTGGTATAAAACTTACTGGTAAACTAAGTGGCTGGACAGCTTCTAAAGATGTCATTTTGAAAGTAGCCGGTATTCTTACTGTAAAAGGTGGAACCGGTGCTATTGTAGAATATTTCGGACCAGGGGCCAAAACTTTATCTGCAACGGGTAAAGGAACCATCTGTAACATGGGCGCTGAAATTGGTGCTACCACATCAACTTTCGGTTACGATGATAAAATGGGTGACTACTTGCGTGGAACAAAGCGCGCTGAAGTAGCATCCCTTGCTGATAAAGTGAAAGAACACCTTACGGGTGATCCTGAGGTGTATGCAAATCCTGAAAAGTATTTCGATGAAGTAATCGAAATAAACCTGTCTACATTAGAGCCGCACGTAAATGGCCCATTCACTCCAGACCGTGCTATTCCTATTTCAAAATTTGCATCAGAAGTGAAAGCGAACAACTGGCCTGCGCGCCTTGAAGTAGGATTGATTGGTTCTTGTACCAACTCTTCGTATGAAGACATCAGCCGTTCAGCATCTCTTGCTCAGCAGGCTATCGATAAAAACTTAAAGGCAAAAGCAGAATTTACCATCACCCCAGGTTCAGAGCTTGTGCGCTACACGGTAGAGCGCGATGGTTTCTTAAGCACATTTGAAAAAATGGGCGGTGTTGTATTGGCGAATGCCTGCGGCCCTTGCATTGGTCAATGGGCGCGTCATACAAACGATCCGAATCGTAAAAATTCAATTATCACTTCATTCAATAGAAACTTTGCCAAGCGTAATGATGGCAATCCTAATACACATGCATTTGTTGCCTCGCCTGAGATAACAACTGCTTTTGCTATTGCAGGGGATCTTACTTTCAATCCATTAACAGACACCCTTATTAACGAGAATGGTGAAGCCGTTAAGTTGGATGAACCAATGGGTGTTGAATTCCCGCCAAATGGATTTGACGTTAAAGATCCCGGCTACCTCGCCCCTGCTAAAGATGGCAGTCAGGTAAAAGTAAGTATTGATCCTAATTCAACAAGGTTACAAGCATTAAGTCCGTTTGCGGCTTGGGATGGTAAAAACTGGACTGGACTAAAGCTTTTGATTAAGGCGAAGGGTAAGTGTACGACAGATCATATTTCCATGGCCGGACCTTGGTTACGTTTCCGTGGTCATCTTGATAATATTTCAGACAATACATTAACCGGTGCTACTAACTTCTTTAACGAGAAGACTGATAGCGTTAAAAATCAACTAACCGGACAACATGGCCCTGTGCCTGCTACGCAGCGTGCCTATAAAGCCGCTGGTATCTCTACTATTGTTGTTGGCGATCATAATTATGGTGAAGGCTCTTCGCGCGAGCACGCAGCGATGCAGCCACGCCATCTTGGTATTAAAGCGATATTGGTTAAATCATTTGCTCGTATTCACGAAACCAATTTGAAGAAACAAGGCATGCTGGCGATCACATTTGCCAATGAAGCTGACTACAATAAATTTCAAGAAGACGATAACATTGACTTTGTTGACATGACTTCGTTTGCTCCTGATAAGCAATTAACACTTGTGTTGAATCACCGAGATGGAAGTAAAGATACCATCAAGGTGAATCATACTTACAATGCTGGGCAGATTGGATGGTTCAGAGCCGGGTCAGCTTTAAATTTAATGGCGAAACAAATAGCTGCTGACAAAGTCGCAGGGAAGCCAGCGAAAGCTTCTGCTGTTAAAAAGAAAATAACCTCAACCAAAAATGCTGCTAAAAAGAAAGTAGCGAAAAAGGTAGTTAAGAAAGTAGTTAAGAAAAAGGTAGCTAAAAAGGCAAAGCCGGCTAAGAGAAAGGTTGCTAAAAAAGTTGTTAAGAAGTCAGCTAAAAAGAAAGTAGTCGCAAAGAAAAAAATAGTGAAAAAGGCTGCAAATAAAGTGGCTAAGAAAAAGGTAACTAAGAAAGCTGCTAAGCGTAAAAAATAATACTTTGAATTCATGAATTAAGAAAAAGCGCCTTGAGCGCTTTTTCTTTTTAGGTGTAATCGATATCTCAATTCCTGATTATAAAAAGTCTTCTCGAATGGGGTTAAATACATCAACCATCATACCTGCTTCAAGGCATCTGATATCGTGAACAGCCTGTGATGGAATAATATATTTGTCACCCTCTTTTATCGTGCTATTTTCCCCGCTAAGAGTAAATTCAAAAACTCATTCTGCTACATAGCTCATTTGGCGATATGGATGATTATGCAATGCCCTGGCTGCTCCATACCTTTTTAATAGTTAGATCAACAAATATTAAAGGCAAGATCAAACAATAACATCCTTCAGTATCATTCTAAACTCATTCAGCATCATGGCAGTGGCACCCCACACAATTTCATTTTCAATTTCAAAATGCGGAGCCGACATCGGGAACATGTTTCCAGCCATTATCTCCTTTGTTTGAACTGCATCATCGCGAAGCAAGTCATCCACAGCGGTGAAAATTATTTTTTTCACTTCTTTAGAATCTGGTTTAAAATCTGGAACTTCATTCAGGTAGCCAATTACAGGCGTGATTAAAAAATTACTAGGAATAACAAAAAATTCCGTCAGTGTGCCAAGAATTTCAACCTTAGATGCAGGAATGCCTATCTCCTCTTCTGCTTCTCGCAAGGCAGTTTCAACGCGTGTTTCTGCGCCTTCTGCTTTTCCACCGGGAAAGCTAATCTGCCCGCCATGGGTGCCCAAATAATCAGGGCGCTTTGTAAGTGGAAACATCACCTTGCCTTTTTCTTCATATAAAAGAATAAGTACGCTCCCTGTCTTTGGAGGCGATCGGTGTTCAAACCTAGGCTTGATGAGGCCTGTAGGTGTTGCCCGCAATGGTTCATGCGCAATTGAGCCCGGTAAGGGCTGCTTCAACCTATCCGAAAGTAAGGTATAATCCAGTTTCATGTAATCCAGTCAGCGAAATAATCCGCTAAGAACGAAAGGATTTTTGTACTTTAGGTATCAAACTCAAATTAATTGCAATGCGATATTTAGTTGTCTATTTTATTTTGTCAATGGGTAGTGCTTATTGCCAAATTCGGGTTAGCACAGATCATAAGTATCTGACAACCAAGGAGGGGAATCCATTTTTCTGGTTGGGCGATACGGACTGGGAATTATTCCATCGCATGACGCGTGAAGAAGCCGAGGCATTTTTAGAAATAAGAAAGCAGCAAGGATTTAATGTGATTCAAGCGGTTGTTCTGGCTGAGTTCAATGGAATTCGACAACCCAATCGCTATGGAGACTTACCCTTGATTGATGAAGACCCTACTCGCCTAGCGACTACTCCAGGTGCCAATCCAGCCAATGAAGAGGAATATGATTATTGGGATCACGTTGATTTCATTATTAATCGCATAGCTGATAAAGGGATGTATGTAGGCCTGTTGCCAACATGGGGCGATAAAGTGACACCTATGTGGGGCGATGGCCCATTAATCTTCAATAAAGAAAATGCCGAAGTGTATGGCGCCACGCTTGCAAAACGTTATGCGAATAACTGGAACATCATTTGGATTTTGGGTGGCGATAGGCCCGCTGTCTATAAGCGGAAAGTCGATGGGGTTGAAGTAGAAAGAGATGATCGTGCTATTTGGCGCGCAATGGCAAAGGGAATTGAGTCTGTCTTAGGTAAAGATGCATTCATTACCTATCACCCTTCCGGGGGATCGGTTTCTACTACCTCCTATATCCATGACGAACCATGGTTAGACTTAAATGCCTTTCAATCGGGTCATGGTTCGCGCGAAGCAGATGCATGGAACTGGGTGACCCGTGATTTGGCCATGCAGCCACAGAAGCCAACGTTAGATATGGAGCCTTGTTATGAAGATCATCCGGTAAACCCTTGGGATGGCAAGTGGACTCGCAAAGAACGAGGATACTTTACTGCTTATGATGTGCGGGCAAGAACGTATCGTTCAGTTTTTGCAGGAGCCTGTGGCGTTACCTATGGTCATCATCAAATCTGGCAATTTTTAAATACCGAATTGAACCCGCCTATCAATGTTGGTGATACTATAATTGGCTGGCAAAAGGCTGCGAAGGCTGAAGGTGCCTATCAGATGCAGCATCTAAAAAAGTTAATGCTGTCCCGACCTTATTTCTCGCGCATTGAAGATCAGAGCTTAATCAAATCGGAAGTTGGTTCAAATTATAAAGATCTACTAGTTGCTACAAGAGACGAAAAAGGAACGTATGCTTTTATCTATCTTCCTCAAAACAAGCCAGTGTCTATTGATTTGAGTAAACTTTCGGGTGATAAAAAAGTAATTACCTGGTATGATCCGCGCACTGGGAAATCTATCAAAGGTAAACCAACATCTGGCAAGGCAGTCACTGAATTTACCCCACCAAAAAATGGAATCGATTGGGTGTTGATCATTGATGCTGTCGCATCCAATTACCAGGCACCATAGACTACTTCTTGTTGCAGCGTTTAATTAAATCTGCGGTAAGCATTCTATCACCCCGATCTTCAGATTTCTTAAAAGAAACACATGCAAGGCCTTGATTTCCGTTTTGCAGGTATGCCATCCCGAGATAAAAATAAATCTTATCCACAAACGGATCCATGTCCAATGCTTGCTTTAGTAAGCGTTCTGCCGACTGGTAATCTTTTTGAATAAGATAGAGGATACCCTTATTACGATAAGCCCAGGCATTGTAGGGATCAAGTCCTATGCTATCATTAATATCCTGCTCAGCTTTTGCCAAATCATTCATACTTAAATAAATGAAGCCACGATTATTCAAAAAATAAGGTTGCCTTGGCGACAGCGTTAGAGACTTTTCTATCAATCTTAGTGCCTCAGAGTAATTGGTACGCTCCGTTTCAATCAATGCGAGTGTGTTATAGATATTAGGTTCGTCAGGTTTTTGATCAATCGCTTTGCTTAATTCATTACGAGCAGCATCAAAATTCTTTAAATAATACTGTACCGTAGCATGGTTTACTTGAAAATCCATGTTGGCCTTGTCAATTGAGATTGCTTTATCAAGAGCATTGAGCGCTTTTTCAAACTCTCTCGTTTTTGTATAGACTAAGCCTTGCGTAAAATAAACCAACGCTGTGTCAGGTTTCATTTTTATGATCCTATCTAGATCATCTAATGCCTTAAAATATTCCTTTAATTCGTAACTGGTATTGGCGCGATTGAACAAGGCGTTCAAATAATCTGGCCGGCACTCAATTGCTTTGTTATAGTTTTCGAGCGCAAGATCGTAGCGTTCTTGCTCAAAATAAACCGTCCCTAAATTATTCCAGGCATCAGCAAAACAGTCATCAACTTTGATTGCTTCGCCATAGTAATAACTCGCCTGTTCGTAGTTACTTTCCTTTAAAGCAATATTACCCTTTAGCAAAAAACTCTGAAGTTTTGATTCTTTAGAATCGCCACAGCCAATTAACAAGAATAGAATAAGCCACTTTTTCATGCTTGCAATGATAAGCAATACTTGCTCGCCTTTAAAAAAATAATTTATATCGAGGATACAAATTGAATATCAAATCCAGTTTAGTATTTTGTTGTGCCTGAAAAAATATAAACCTAAAATCCTAAACTACATGCGGAAACTGTTTGGAATATTACTGTTCATGCTGGGTTCGCTGTTTGCATGGGCTCAACAAACCATTACCGTGCCCCTTAAGCCTATCCATAAGCAAGGCCGGCAATACTTTTATGATGGCAAAAGAATGTATTCACCTTACGCCATTCAAGTACCTTTGCAATCGTTAAACGATCGCGAGATAAATCGGTATTTCAATCAGTTTCGAGGATTTCAACAAGCGCAGGGTTTAGCCTACCTGCCCAGCCTGATTTTTCTGTTTACAAACGAAAGCAATTCGCAAGATGCAAGCAGGGTATTTCTTCTATTGCTTGCTGGCGGCTTTGCTGCCGACATTGGCCTAAGCATAGCCAGCCATACCCGATTGAGCAAAGCCATCAATCTCTATAACTTTGCCATCATGGATCGGGCTTCAATCGGTTTAAATTTAGATAGGCTGCCCGCTAATAATCAGTACATGGTTTCTTTTGGACTCAAAAAAAGACTTTAGTCCAGAAAATATTTACTTCGATTTTGATTATTAATCAGGAATCTTTTCCTTTGCAACCTGATTATGAAAAACATACAAAATAGTAACAGCCATCACCATCATGTTACCTGCATGGCCGGCTTGTTTTTGTTTTGATTTAAGGATATTTCAAAGTAATTAAAAGGCTTGCCAACTAACGGGTAAGCCTTTTTTGTTTATAAGTTAATTGTGAAAAAATGAATACAGTATTAAGAATCGCGATTCAAAAATCAGGGCGACTGCAGGAAGACTCGCTAAAACTATTGAAGGAAAGTGGGCTTCAGTTTAGCAATGGACGCGACCAGTTGATGACACCTGTCAGGAATTTCCCCGTAGAAATCCTCTTCTTACGCGATGATGATATCCCGCAATATGTTGAGGATAAAGTTGCCGATGTTGGCATTGTAGGTGAAAATGTGTGGCTCGAAAAACAGAAGAACAATGAACTTATCAAGCGTTTAGACTTTGCTAAATG